>JAWSVH010000261.1:0-3395 GCA_033852015.1 Desulfobacula sp. | reverse complement strand
ATGGATAAAGTTCTGGCCACCTGAATTCGCACCCCCCTGCAAAAAATAATGCAAAAAAGCATTTGACAAAAAACATTGAACATCTTAACATATGAACAATTGCTCATATGAAGAGGTGACGAATGGATATATGTTCTGACAAGTGTATAAATGAAAAAAAAGTAAAACAAACCATGAAAACAATGCCGGATCAGGATGACACCATCCAGATGGCAGACATATTCAAAGCACTAAGTGATCCCACGCGATTAAAGATTGTCTTAAGTCTTTTAAGCCAGGAACACTGCGTTTGTGATATTGCGGTCATCTGTCAACAGACAGATTCTGCTATCTCCCACCAACTCAGAATATTAAGAACACTAAAAATTGTAAAAAACCGCAGGGAAGGAAAAATCATGTATTATTCCATAGATGACGCCCATGTGGTTTCTTTAATTAAAATGAGTCTTGACCATGTCAGGCACTAGATAAAAGGATTTTCAATGTCTATTATATATGAAATTTTAAAAGAATCATGGCACCTCTATCTGGATGTTGCCATTTTTATGCTGTTTGGTTTTTTTGTTGCCGGCATTCTGTATGTATTTTTCAAACCCGATCAGATAAAAAAACACCTGGGTACAGGCAAAATAAAACCGGTCATCTTATCTGCACTATTTGGCATCCCTATCCCATTATGCTCCTGCGGTGTCATCCCGGTTGCAGCGGGTCTAAAAAAACAGGGCGCCAATAACGGAGCCGCACTTTCTTTTATGATTGCCACTCCCGAATCCGGTGTGGATTCCATAGCCGTTTCCTGGGCCATGTTGGACCCGATCATGACCATCATTCGTCCGGTGGCAGGGTTTATCACAGCCATTGCCACAGGGATTGTCCAGAATTTTTTTGGAAACCAGGAAACCCCAAATACAACATCGGACACGTCACCAGACCAAGCCAGCCCAAAGAAACAGGCCGGCGGCTGAGGCTGCTCGGTTAGCTGTGGTGCAGTTGCACCCGAAACAAACGAGTCGCTGTCAGAGAAACTAATAAGAGGTTTAAAATACGCCTTTGGAGAATTATTAACCGATATTGCAAAACCATTTATCATTGGCATCTTTGTGGCGGGGATTATCACCTTTTATTTCCCGGATGACTTAACCCTTTGGGCCAATGATCACAGTTTTTTATCCATGCTGATTATGCTGGCCGCAGGCATCCCCATGTATGTTTGTGCCACTTCTTCCACCCCCATTGCCGCTGCACTGATCCTGAAAGGATTGAACCCGGGAGCTGCCCTTGTATTTTTACTGGCGGGTCCTGCAACCAATGCCGCCACCATCAACATTGTCAAAAATATTTTCAATACCCGGGCACTGATTATTTATCTGTCCATGATATCTATCTGTTCTCTTATCATGGGATATATAGTTGACTTTATATATAAAGTCTCCGGCACCCAGGCCAGTGCCGTTGTCGGACAGGCAGGTGAGATTTTCCCAGAAAATGTTCAACTTATAGCCGCCATCATTCTTACCGGCTTGCTCATTTTTAATATCATTTCCAATTGGCGGCACCAGACAGACCCTGCCCATTCCCACTAATAAAAAGGAAACAAAGATTGAATCCAAAAGCTGTATCACCATTTTCTATTCCAAATATCAGATTGTTTATTGCATATAAGGTCTTTTTTAATTCACGATTTTACTACCCGGTCTTTACCATTTTATTCCTTGATTTTGGCCTGACGGTGGCCCAGTTTTCAATCTTAAATGCCGTGTGGGCAGCCACCATCGTCATTGCCGAAGTTCCTTCCGGAGCACTTGCAGATATCATCGGCAGGAAGCGTCTTTTAGTCTTTGCAACAACCATCATGATCATCGAAATAGGGATCATCGCCTTTATTCCCAAAACGGATCCAACACTTATTTTCATGGTCTTTTTGGTCAATCGGATATTAAGCGGTCTTGCAGAGGCTGCGGCAAGTGGTGCAGACGAAGCCATCGCCTATGATTCTCTGGCAAAGCACGGAGATCCCAACCAATGGGGACGTGTACTGGAAGTCCTCACCCGGTTTCAATCCATCGGATTTATCATCGCCATGAGTCTGGGAGCTGCCGTCTACGATCCTTCTCTCATGGGAAAAATATTCCAGATGCTCGGCTCAGACATCACCCTTACCCAGCAAACCACCATGCGGTTCCCACTTTACCTCACATTTATCCTGGCATTCTGTGCCTTTTTTTCCACAATCAAGATGCATGATCCCAACCCAAAACAAAAAAACACACCAACGCCAAAGCTTGGCCAGTCATTTAAAACAACGCTGGATGCCGGACTCTGGATATTGAAAACCCCATTTGCCCTGTCCGTCATTCTTTTCGGGATGATGTTTGATGGGATTATCCGGATGGTGATTACCCTCTCCAGCCAATACTACCGAATCATTGAACTGCCGGAATCTATCTTTGGCATTATCGGCTCTCTTGTGGCAATGCTGGGACTTATCATCCCTAAAATTGCCAATAAAATAGCCCAGGAGAAAACACCCGCCACGGCGGTCCTCATAACGGCCTGTTTTGCTGCCACAGGACTGTTGACCATGAACTTGTTTTTACCATACATCGGTATTTTTTGTGCCCTGATCACATTTACAGCCATGTACTTTAATGGGTTTTTTGTCAGCTTTTACATGAACCAAACCGCCCCATCCGATATCCGGGCCACCGTATTAAGCTTTAAAGGCCTGGCTTACAATATCTCTTATGGCGTTCTGGGGATTTTATATGCCCTGGTGCTCAAAGCCGGCAAACAAGGACTGGACACCACCGATGTCGAAAACACGGTTTTCACACAAACCTTTATCAGTTTTCCCATCACCTTTATTTCCTGGTTTGTCCTCTTGTTGGCTGCCTACTGGATCTGGTTAAAAAAAGCAAACGATCAATAATCGACCTTGCCCCTTAACTTCTTGGTCCGACTTTGCTTTGTCTTACTGTCCAAACGTTTAAAAACGGACGATCTTTTGGGGCGGGTTTTTTTTCGTTTCTTTTGAATAAATATCGCCTTTTGAACAAACTCTTTCAAGCGCCCCAGAGCATCTTCCTTATTTTTTTCCTGGGTCCTGAAATTTTGTGCCTTGATCACCAGCACCCCGGTTTTTGAGATCCGGGAATCACTAAGGGATAATAATCTTTCTTTAACGTCATCGGGCAAATTGGAACCAGGTATATCAAATCGCAAATGAATTGCGCTGGACACCTTATTAACATTTTGCCCGCCAGCCCCCTGGGCACGGATGCCCTGAAACTGAATCTCACTTTCCGATATCGATATATATTCATTAATTTCTATCATTAAAAGTACCCATATAATATTTTATCTAAATAGGCGTACAGGCTATGAACATTTTCCAA
>JAWSVH010000260.1:0-3598 GCA_033852015.1 Desulfobacula sp. | reverse complement strand
TAAAAGATCAACTATCCGGGCTTTTTATTTTTTGATTATAAACGCTACTTTAATCAGAATTTTTATTTATTTTCTGCTTTTTCAGCCGTGACCTTTTCAATTACTTTTTTGGCCATATCACCTGGAACGACATCGTATTGTTCAAATTCCATAGTAAATGTACCACGGCCACCGGTCATGGAACCTAAGTCCGGTGCATAGCGCAAAATTTCAGCCATGGGAACCAAGGCATTAATTATCTGTTTGTCATCTTCGGTATCCATACCCAAAACCCGACCACGCCTGGAGTTAAGATCACCCATAATGTCGCCAGTACTATCTTCGGGAACTTTAACAGCAATTTTCATAATTGGTTCAAGTAAGGTGGCTTTGGCATCAACGGCTGCATTCTTAAATGCAAGCGTACCTGCCATTTTAAAAGCCATTTCAGAGGAATCAACGGAATGATAAGAGCCAAAATCAACCGTTACCCTGAAATCCACACAGGGAAATCCTGCAAGAATACCATTTTGGGACGCTTCTCTGACACCGGCTTCTACAGCAGGAATATAGTTTTTAGGAATAGCTCCACCGACAATCTTGTCGACGAATTCAAATCCGGAACCACTGGATAATGGTTCAAGAACAATCCAGCAGTCACCGTATTGACCATGCCCACCAGACTGTTTTTTATGTTTTCCCTGGACTCGAATTTTTTTCTTAAACGTTTCCCTATAAGCTACTTTTGGAGTTTCAATATCCATACCAACATTGAATTTTCTTTGAATTTTATCAGCAGTCACTTCTATATGAACAAGTCCTCTGCCGGACAGGACTGTCTGCTTGGTTTCTTCATTTCGATTAAGCACCAACCCCGTATCTTCTTCAAGAATTTTACGAACCGCCTCATGAATTTTATCTTCATCACTTTTTGTTTTTGGAGAAATAGCAAATGAAATAACCGGGGGCATCGGTTTAGGAGCTGGAATTTGAATCTCTTTGCCACCGGTCAATGTATCACCAGTTAACGTTGATTTAAGCTTTGCTACCGCAACAATGGAACCCGGAAGGGCACTTGTGATTGTTTTTTGTTCCTTGCCGACAATTTCAAGTAATTGGGAAAATCTTTCTTTACTGTCTTTGGTTGTATTCAGCACATTCCCTTCTTTACCAAGCGTTCCTGAAATCACCCTGAAAAGCGACAAACGACCTGCATATGGATCAACAATTGTATTAAATACAAATCCACAGAATTCAGCATCTGGATCTGGAGAAATAATTACATCTTCACCATTTGCATCTTTTGCAACCCAATCACCTCTATCCAGAGGAGAAGGCATATAGTCAGCAATAATATCTGAGATAATATCCACGCCAATTAATTTTGTAGCAGAACTGCAAATCGCAGGATAAAACTGGGCATCTAAAATCCCTTGTCTAAAGGCTGCTTTAAGCTCATCCAAAGTGATTTCTTCACCCTCAAGATATTTTTCAAGCAAATCGTCATCTAATTCTGCGACATTTTCTATAAACTCTTCTTTGGCCATTTCTATATCGTCTGATATATCGGAGGGCACATCAACTTTAGACGCCTTTCCATTGGCATCATATTCATATGCCTGGCCGGTAATAATATTTACAAAACCTTTAAAATCATCTTCAATTCCAATGGGATAACAAATCGGAAGTATTTTCTTTTTTAGTGCAATCTTGCACGCATCAATACAAGTAGTAAAATCTGCCCGCTCTCTGTCTAATTTATTAACAATAACAAATCCTGGCAGATTATATTCAATGGCACTGGCAGCAGCATCTTCAGTCATTGCAGAAGGCCCACCAACACCATCTATGACAAATGCCATACAATCTGAGACGGGAAAACAAGTTTTAGAAGCAGAAAAGAAATTTTGATCACCAGGAGTGTCCATCAAAGTAATCGTATGCTTATTATGAGCATACTTAATAAAGGAGGTATTAATACTTTGCTGTTTCTTAATTTCTTCTGGCTGAAAGTCCATGACAGTATTACCTTCTTCAACTTTGCCAAGGCGTTTAGTTACTTTGCTGGAAAATAGCATAGCCTCAGCAAGAGTTGTCTTGCCCGCACCTCCATGACCTGCCAGGGCCACATTTCGAATGACTTTGATTTCTTCGCTCATTTCTGCTCCTTATAAACAATTAATAAAAAGTTATAAATTAGATAATCAAATTTAAATGAAATTAATAGTATTATTTTAAATTTTCTTTAAAACTCAAATATATAATATATTCTTTATTTCCCTTGGGGCCTAAAATAGGGGAGGGAACTATAGTATTCACTCCATACCCACGGTCTTCAAAAAATGTTTTTAAATCGCTTTTTACTTGTTCCCTTACCAACGGGTCTTTTACCACTCCTCCTTTTCCAACATTCTTTTTCCCTGCTTCAAATTGAGGTTTAATTAATGCCAATACTTTTGTTCCAGGTACCATAAATTGTTCGGCAGCCGGAATCACGACTTTCAATGAAATAAATGAAGTATCTGCAACAACCACATCAACCGGCTGATTAATCATATCATATGCGATATGCCGGATATTGGTACGTTCTATAACAACCACCCGTGAATCCTGGCGAAGGGTCCAGTCAAACTGTCCATAACCCACATCAACGGCAAATACTTTTTTTGCCCCGTGTTGAAGCAAACAATCTGTAAATCCTCCGGTGGAAGCACCAATATCCAGGCAGGTTAATCCATCTACCGACACTGGAATTTGGGTTAATGCTTTTTCAAGCTTTAACCCGCCACGGCTAACAAACGGGTTATCATCTTGTTTAACAATAATTTTTGCATCATATGCGACCATCGTACCTGGCTTATCTACCCGGGTATCATTTACCAGTACTTTCCCCGCCATAATCATCGCTTTAGCACGTTCTCTTGATTTTATCAGGCCTTTTTCAACCACCAATGAATCAATTCTGGCTTTGGTTTTCATGCCTTTCTTTGATCCAATTTGATTTGACCCGATTTTATTAGAACCAGTTTTACTTGGCCTGATTTTATTTGACCCAGTTTTAGTTGAGTGGGGTGTCATGTAATTCCATTGCCATTTTTATAATCGCATCACAATTAATGCCATAATCTTTGCGCAACACTTCCTGAGGGCCATGCTCAACAAAAGTATTTTTAATGCCAATACGCCTAAGCAAATATCCTGTAACTCCGGCATCAGCTAAATTTTCAAGTACCGCCGATCCAAACCCGCCATCCAAAACATGCTCTTCGACCGTTATTACCTTTTTAATTTTAGAAACATATTTAATCATCAAATTTGCATCCAATGGTTTTACAAAACGTGCATTAATAATAGTGGCTTTAATGCCTTTTTGTGCAAGTTTCTTACCTGCCTTTACAGCCTCGCACACAGACTTTCCGATACCTATAATCAGGATATCTTCTCCTTCTTGTAGAACCTTGGATTTGCCAATTTTAATGGGTGTTGGCGTATCTTCAAGAAGCAACCCCTCTACTGTTCCTCTGGGATATCGAATGGCGCATGGGCCATCATGATCCATTGCTGTTGTAAGCATCCTTGATAATTCAATTTCATCTTTTGGTGCCATGATCATCATATT
>JAWSVH010000259.1:0-445 GCA_033852015.1 Desulfobacula sp. | reverse complement strand
AACTCCCGGCTCGGACCATACCGGGAAACCAAGGTCCAGGCATCACCGGCTGTTGCCGACGGTGATGAGAAACGAACAATGGGTAGCACCTGTAAAAGTGTTTTCATTGCGCCCTTCAGGGTAACTTGTTGGGTGACAGGACAGAAGTCAGCAGACGTCATAGTAGCCAAACGCCGGGAGTAATGTCCCGGACATGGTGAAGGGCTGAAAGTCAAGAGAGAAGGAAAAGGCATTCATTTGCTCTGTACATACATTGAATCCGAATGGATGAGTAGTGTACAGGCGCGTCATGAAAGAACCATTTTCAAACGATCAACTACTGGAACGTATTTTTTCGACAGCAAACGTCCATCAAGCCTGGAAACAGGTGCGGTCCAACAAAGGGGCTCCCGGAATCGACAATGTAACCGTTGAACAATTCCAGGATACCTTTCGTGTGTTATGG
>JAWSVH010000258.1:0-3044 GCA_033852015.1 Desulfobacula sp. | reverse complement strand
TGCAGGATAAAAGAGCACTTCAAGCTGGAACTTCCCATTTTCTGGGTCAGAATTTTGCAAAAAGTTCTGAAATAAAATTTCAGAACGAAGAAGGGCAGGAAGCATATGCCTGGACCACATCCTGGGGAACATCCACCCGGATGATTGGTGGAATGATTATGGTGCATTCAGATGATGATGGACTGGTGATTCCGCCACGGGTGGCATCGGCTCATGTCGTTATTATGCCGATTCTTAAAAAAGGGGCTGACAACCGAGAAATCATGGAAAGTGCCCAGGGCCTTAAGGATGTTTTAGAAGAAAAGTTGTTTTATGGCAGAAAGCTTGTTGTTGAAATCGATGATCGTGATATTGGTGGTGCCAGGGGCTGGGAGTGGGTAAAGAAAGGAATTCCTGTTCGTATAGAAATCGGCCCAAGAGATATTGAACAAAACACTGTATTCATGGCCAGAAGAGACCAGCCAGCCAATCAAAAACAAAGCATAAACCGAGAAGAGTTTATTAGTCAAATTACGGATACATTGGATAATATTCAAGATGAACTGTTTAATCGGGCCATTCAATTCAGGAAAGAAAATACCTTTGAAATAGATGATAAAAAAGCCTTTTATAAAATGTATAAAAAAGCCAAAGGATATAACAACGGTGCTTTTGTTATGGCGCATTGGTGCGGGTCCCAAGAGTGTGAAGAAACGATTAAAAAACATTTATCTGTGACCATTCGCTGTATTCCGTTTGACAGCCCCACAGAAGAAGGAAAATGTATTTGCTGTGAGAATTCAAGCTCACGGCGGGTGCTTTTTGCAAAGGCCTATTAACTTAAACTTATGATTAGAATTACCGACATATTAGATACCATTTATGAGTATAATCCCACCGGGGACACCGATATTATTGACCGGGCCTATATTTATTCAGCCAGGGTCCATGAGGGGCAGGTTCGATTATCCGGTGAGCCGTATTTGTCCCATCCTCTTGAAGTGGCACAGATCCTGGCAGATATGCGTTTGGATATGGAAAGTGTGGCTGCTGCCCTTTTGCATGATGTTATTGAAGATACTCCTGCCACTAAAGAAGATATTAAGGATATGTTTGGGCCCGGAGTTGCGCATATTGTTGAAGGGGTGACCAAATTATCAGTTTTGCCCTATTCAACAAAGGTTGTTCAGCAGGCGGAAAGTCTACGTAAAATGATTCTTGCCATGGCAGATGATATCCGGGTGGTATTGATTAAGCTCGCAGATAGAATTCATAACATGCGAACCCTAAAGTATCATAGAAAGCCTGAGAAACAGGCCGCTATTGCCCAGGAAACGCTTGATATTTATGCTCCGATTGCAGCACGTCTGGGAATTTTCTGGATGAAGTACGAGCTTGAGGAGATTGCTTTTTTTTATACCCAGCCCGAGGAATATGAAAATATTGATCAGTTGGTGAATAGAGCCCGTGATGAAAAAGAAGAGTATATTAAAGAGGTCAATGAAAAGATTCATGAAAAGATGAGTGAGATGGAGCTGGAATGCGAAATTAAAGGTCGGTACAAACAGCATTATAGTATTTATCAGAAGATGATATCCCAGAACCTCGATTTTAATGAAATCTACGATATTGTTGCCTTCAGAGTTATTCTGGATACCGTTCCTCAGTGTTATGCTGCCATGGGAGCAATTCATTCCATGTGGAAGCCTATTTATTATAAAATCAAAGATTATATTGGTAATCCCAAGCCCAATATGTATCAATCTATTCATACGACAGTGGTGGGCCCTAAAGGTGAGCGGGTCGAAATTCAGATTCGTACAAATGATATGGACAATATTGCTGAGTCGGGCATTGCAGCTCACTGGAGTTATAAGGAAGGTGCAAAAGTCGATGAAGGTACGGGTGAATTGTTTGCCTGGATCAGAAATCTTGTGGAAAATCAGGAAAATTACAGTGACCCGGATGAATTTTTAGAAAATGTCCGCATTGATCTGTATCCGGATCAGATTTATGTGTTTACACCACAAGGAGAGATCAAAACTCTTCCTAAAAAAGCCACGCCAGTAGATTTTGCCTATATGATTCATACGGAAGTCGGTGCCAAGTGCTCCGGGGCAAAAGTTAACGGAAAATTGGTCCCTCTGGCTCATAAATTAAAGACCGGTGATACAATTGAAATTGTTACCTCTAAAGACCATACTCCCAGTATAGACTGGCTTAATTTTGTAAAAACAGTCAAGGCTCGAAATAAGATTAGAAGCTGGATCAATGCCCGGGAAAAAGAACGGAGTTTTTCTCTGGGCAAAGAGATGTGTGAAAAAACGTTTAAAAAGAAAAATCAGAATTTTAATGCCCTGGTGAAATCAGGAGAAATCGATTCTGTTGCACAAACGTTTGGTTTTAAAACCGTTGATGATTTGATTGCTCATGTGGGTTTTGGAAAGCTGACGCCGTTACAAGTGTTAAATAAAGCGATACCGGATCTTGAAAAACAGGACGGTCATGAAGATGGTCTGCTTAAAAAACTGGTGAGTAGGAAAAAGAAAAAGGAAAATACTGGAATTATTGTAAAAGGTCTTAATGATATTCTGGTCAAGTTTTCTAAATGCTGTAATCCTTTGCCAGGAGACCCCATACTTGGTTATATCACCCAGGGTCAGGGCGTTACTATTCATCGGAAAGGGTGCTTGAATATCATGAAAATGAGTGAAGAGCGCAAGATTGATGTTCAATGGAGTGAGCATGATACAGAGTCGTACCCTGCCAGAATAAAGGTCAGAACAGATGATAGGTTTGGGCTTTTAGCCGATATAGCATCGGTGATCACCAAGCATCGCTCAAATATTTTAAATGCACATACAGAAACCCAGGACACTGGTTTGGGGCTGTTTTATTTTACTATTTTAGTAGAAGGTACAGATCAGCTTCGAAAAATTATGTCAGACATCAAGAAAGTTAAAAAAGTCACTAGTGTCAAACGAATTGTTAAAACTGAATAAAAGAATACAAAAAATAAAGGTTCGGGTCTTTTATTAATAAAAGACCCGAACCAGAATATTTGT
>JAWSVH010000069.1:0-21212 GCA_033852015.1 Desulfobacula sp. | reverse complement strand
GGCGAAAACATGGAACTGAGAATGGCAGGTGCCCTGCCAAGAGCCAATGCAGTTAAATATGTCCACGAAAAATTTGGCGTCAATACCCTTGGAACCATCTGTGCCATAGACAGAGCCACACTGACAACCCTATGTGAATACTGGGTACCGGATGTCGAAGTCTACGGGATTCATGAACTGGTTGGTAATGCCTTGATTCTCAAAGGGGAAAAGAAAAGAACTGAAGACTTGAGATTTGAACCATTACCTGGCGTAGAGGAGGAAAAAGATGAGTAAAAATATAATCATCACAGGATTAGTGATTTTTGTCCTGGCCGTACTCTCACCATTCTGGTTTAACCTGATTACTGACACACAAGCAGCGCCTGAACCCGAACTTTTGGGCAAAGCCAATGTAAAAAAACAAAAGTGTGTTCTGGATAAATACGAAATGCGAGCCAACCATATGTCTTTGTTAGATGGATGGAGAGATTCGGTTGTAAGAGATGCAGACAGAAAATATACAGCTGCCAATGGCCATTCATTTGACATGAGCCTTTCAACCGGCGAAAATTCCTGTCTTGGCTGCCATGAAGATAAAGCAAAGTTTTGTGATGCATGTCATAACT
The DNA here is from genome assembly GCA_033852015.1 of Desulfobacula sp. Lineage (GTDB taxonomy): Bacteria > Desulfobacterota > Desulfobacteria > Desulfobacterales > Desulfobacteraceae > Desulfobacula. The sequence continues at coordinate 20,604 of JAWSVH010000069.1, read as the reverse complement.
ATGCTTCGGTTAGCCCTTATTGCTGGGAGTGTCACACAAACCCCAAGGAGATTAAATGATGGAAAAGAGCAGAAGAAGCTTTCTTAAAGTAGCAGGCATTGCTGCGGTAGGGTTAGGTGCTGCTCCGGCAATGAAACTTGCTGCATCTAGCTCTCAAGGCGCTGCCAATCCAGTGAAAAGCAAAAATGAAGAGGCGTTCAGCGCCCATCGCTGGGGTATGGTCATTGATACCAATAAATTAAATGAAGAAGTGGTTGAACATATTACACATGCCTGCCACAAGGCCCATAATGTACCAGATTTTAACCATGAGGTAGACGAGGAAAAATTTCCCAAGACCCGTCCTGTAAATCATAAACAGGAAGTTAAATGGATCTGGGAAGAAGAATTCCACAATTCCTTTCCAGATAAAGAAGATGAATTTCTGGCAGAAAAATACCACCATCTTCCATTTCTGGTAACCTGTAACCATTGTAAAAATGCTCCCTGTGTTCAGGCATGTCCGACACAGGCCACATTTAAAAGAGAAGATGGCATCGTCTTGATGGACTATCATCGCTGCATTGGATGCCGATTCTGCATGGCAGCCTGCCCGTTTGGAGCCAGGAGTTTTAACTTCCGGGACCCCAGACCCTTTATCGAAGAAATTGCACCTGATTTTCCCACCCGTACAAAAGGCGTGGTTGAAAAATGCAATTTATGTGCTGAACGCCTTGCAAAAGGTGAGCAGCCCCATTGTGTTGAGGCAAGTGAAGGTGCAATTATCGTAGGCGACCTTGAAGATCCAGAATCTGAGGTTCGGGTACTTTTGAATGAACATTATGCAATCAGACGTAAGCAGTCTTTGGGTACGGACCCTTCTGTTTACTATGTCATGTAAAAGGAGCTACTTACTATGATTGAAATAGCTATTAAAGGAAGTAAGAATTACTGGTTATGGATCAGCTTCCTGCTCCTTGTCATCGGAATAGGAGCATTTACGTACATTGACCAGCTCATGAACGGACTTATGATCACTGGCATGAGCCGGGATGTATCATGGGGCTTTTATATTGCCAACTTTACCTTTCTTGTCGGTGTTGCCGCAGGAGGGGTTATGGTCGTCATTCCCTACTATCTTCATAACTATGAAAAATTTCACAGAATCACCATTTTAGGCGAATTTTTAGCAGTGGCCTCACTGATTATGTGTCTTTTATTTATTATTGTGGATTTAGGGCAGCCGACCCGGGCATTAAACGTTCTATTATACCCCACGCCCACTTCAATGCTGTTCTATGATATGCTCGTTCTTAACGGATATCTGATCTTGAACATTGTTGTCGGCTGGAAAGTACTGGAAGCGGAAAGAAATCAAGTTGAACCCGAATGGTGGACAAAACCTCTGGTATACCTTTCAATCCCATTTGCCATTGGTATCCATACAGTAACTGCATATCTTTACTGTGGACTTCCAGGACGTGGATATTGGCTAACCGCCGTTTTAGCACCCAGGTTCCTGGCTTCAGCGTTTGCTGCCGGACCTGCTTTTTTAATTATTTTGTGCTATCTAATTAAAAAATTCACCAAATTTGATCCAGGCTGGGATGCAATACAGACATTGTCCAAAATCATTTGCTGGGCTATTATTGCCAACCTGTTCTTCTTTTTATGTGAAGTTTTTGTCGTCTACTATTCTAATATTCCAGGACATAAAGCCCATCTGCAATATCTATTATTTGGATACCACGGTTATAACGCACTGGTACCATGGATGTGGAGCGGCTTGATACTCATGTTCACAGGGGCTGTTTTTCTAATCATTCCAAAACTTAGAAACAATAAAACCTTGTTACCATTCACCTGTGCCATGATTTTTATTGGCGCTTGGATTGATAAAGGTCTTGGCATGATCTCCGGTGGATTTGTTCCCTCACCTTTGCATCATGTAACTGAATATGCCCCCAGCTGGCCTGAAATCAGGATTACCCTGGCTATTTATGCCATAGGTTTTCTGATATTGACTGTTCTTTTTAAGCTGGCTACCCAGGTTAAAGAAGAAGTGAATGGCTAAATTATAGCCTTTGCAATCAGAATTGCTTAAGACCGATTGAGATATGGGGGAGTTTCTTTTTTGAAACTCCCCCCTTTTATTTTGAACTTTAAGGAAAACTTTATAAACCTCTACAGATGAAACACCCACTGACCACAAATAGTCTTCAAAGCCAAGATGATTTTTGGGAAAACCAAAGGAATAACTTCCTTGTGGCGTTATACGAACAAGATTATTTATCAGTTGAAACCATATACACAAAAATTTTCAAGACGGCTATTTCATCAAAAAATTTTGATGAAAACACACAGAAAATACTCAACCAAATCCAGACTATATTTAAAAAATTCAAACCAGAACTACCTGAACAAACCGTTTTAAAATTGCAAATTTACCATACCCAGCTTTCCCATTTCCTTTCAGATTATACCAAAGACTGTCTGCACAATGTCCAATATATTAATTTATCGGAATGGGAAAATAGGATCAAATTAAGTGCACAACAAAAAAATCTGATTTATAAAACCACCATGACCTTTCAATTGACATCCGGCTGTAGCAATTTTTGCAGAAGATGCAATGAATGGGCACTTGCTGGAGTCCGATCACACTTTTCTTATTCTGCAATTATCACTATTATAAAATGTATGAGCCAGCAAAAAAATGACGAAGTATCTCTTTTTGGTGCTTCGGATCCTTTAGATTGGCAGCACAATGATAATACCCTGATTGATATTATCGACTGCTTTAAAAAATACCCTATCGGATACAGTATTTTAACAAAAATTCCCAAAGGAAAAGAATCATTACTAAAACATCTGATTAATCAAGAAACCAACCTTTCTATCAGTGTCACGAGCAAAAACAAAACACGGGTCAAAAAGATACAAACTGATGTAAAATTCCCTTTAAGCAAACAACATGAAACGGATGACCTGATGATACCCGCAGGTCTGGACGAAGATTTTTCATCGGTGAAACCATCCATTACAGATGGTTATGGAACTGAAATCACCCCGGATGGTGCCTTTATTATTATCCCAACATTTACCAGTGCCCTGCACCCATTTGGACATAAAAAAATTCCGGTGACTTCAAACACCCGATTCTTTCCAGAAAAAAAAACCGGCCGCCATGCCCTTTTAGTAGACTATTTCAAACCCCTAAAAGGCTACGATCTTGCACAAAAACCGTGCTATTTAGCTGAACTGTTAAATGTTCAAATTGAAAATATTATTCTTGATACAGGCATTGATGAATTGACACCGCCAGGGATGAGAAGTGTAAAAGAATACCTGTCTATTTTCGAGAATAAGGCAAGAATCCAAAGAAAAAAAATGACCCCTGCTGTTTTAAAACGACTCAAAAAAAAGTTTTTATCAAATTGCAAGTTCAAGGATTTACCTGACTTGTCGCAATCTAACATCGACCGTACCAGCTATGTCCAAGAAATTACCCACCATTTAGATCTTTGTAAAAAAGAAAAATGCCTTAATGTAAAATTGCATACCCTCTCATTTTTTCTTAAAGCCATTTGGCAATATGTCCAAAAAAATCCCATTAAAGTACAAATGATTAAATTTCTTTTAAAAGACGAAACAGATCAGAATAAAAAAATATTTACGAATATAGACACATCAGAAGATCTTACTTTGATTTTTTCTGATTCCCAAATTGACAGTTTTAACGCCTTCAGGTGTTTGATTCACTCTCTGTTAACCCATACAGAGAACCTGAATATTTCTAAGTTCATTAACAGACACCCGGTCATATATGATCCATCAAGTGATATTTTTCTTTCATCTTCAAAACAGATATAACTTTGGGGACATGTTAGTCTTGACAAATCCAGCAAACAAGTATAATAATAAGAGTTTTTAAAATTGCGAAGGTATTGAAATTATAAGGAGAGTTTAAAAATGTACGCAGTCATCAAAACCGGAGGAAAACAATACAAGGTTCATGAAGAACAAACCCTAAAAGTTGAAAAGCTGGATGGGACAGAAGGTTCTGAAATTGAATTTGACAACATCCTCATGTATTCAGATGGTGAGACAGTCACACTGGGTGCCCCAACGCTCGAAACTGCCTCAGTCAAAGCCCACATTATTGAACAGGGAAGAGACAAAAAACAATTGGTGTTTAAATACAAACGCCGTAAGGGGTATAGAAAAATGAGAGGCCATCGTCAGCATTATACAGAAATTAAAATAGATTCTATTACAGCTTAATAAGATACCTATTCGGAATTAAGGAGACACCCTATGTCACATAAAAAAGCAGCAGGTAGTACTAAAAATGGTCGCGATTCAAATGCTCAGCGACGCGGTGTAAAAAGATTCGGCGGAGAAAATATCCTTGCCGGAACTATTATTGTCAGACAGGTTGGAACCAAAATTCATCCTGGTAACAACGTTGGTATGGGTAAAGATTTCACTCTTTTTTCATTGATCAACGGCGTAGTAACCTTCGAAAGAAAGGGCCGTGACAGAAAGAAAGTCAGTGTTTATGAAGCGTGAAATTTGTAGATGAAGCAATTATTACTGTCAAGTCCGGAGACGGCGGAAGAGGATGTACAAGCTTCCGTCGTGAACGCTATATAGAAAGAGGCGGTCCTGACGGTGGAGACGGCGGCCATGGCGGCCATGTTATACTCAAGGTTGATCCTGGAACACGAACTCTTTTTGATTACCGTCGTCAAAAATTGTTCAATGCTCGAAATGGCCAGCCAGGCTTAGGCAAACAAAAGCATGGTAAAAACGGCGCGCACTGCCTGTTAGAACTCCCCCCCGGCACCATCGTCACCAACGCAGAAACCAATGAACTCGTTGTCGACCTTACCGACAATGAAAAAGAGTATGTATTGGTAGAAGGCGGGATGGGAGGACGGGGAAACAAACGATTTGCAAGTGCCACCAACAGGGCCCCCAGACACTCTCAAACGGGTATCCCAGGAACTGAGCTTAAGCTTAAATTAGAACTCAAACTTTTAGCAGATGTCGGTCTTGTAGGCCTTCCCAATGCCGGGAAATCCACTTTAATCAGCGCAATATCCAAAGCACGTCCCAAGATTGCAGACTATCCATTTACAACGCTTAGTCCTATTTTAGGAATGGTAGAGCCTCCCTTTGGAAAACCCTTTGCTGTCGCCGATATTCCAGGGCTTATTGAAGGTGCCCATGAAGGAACAGGACTGGGTATCAGTTTTTTAAAGCATATTGAACGAACCGGGATTCTTGTTCACCTGATTGATGCTTCCCAAATTGACGTGGAGAACCCCCTACTCGCATTCGACTTGATCAACAATGAATTATCCAAGTACAGCAAAAAACTTACCAAGAAAACACAAGTTGTTGTGCTCAATAAAATTGACTTGCCCGGCACAACACTTCAGGTTGAGGCATTTACCCAGGCATTAAAAGGCACCAAAGTATACAGTCTGTCTGCTGCAAGCGGAGAAGGGACAAAAAATCTGATCAAATTATTATCATCTAAACTTTTAAAGAAATAAAAAATGGATATCGGGCTTTTTGGTGGAACATTTAATCCTTTACATGAGGGGCATCTGGGAATCATCCAGCATGTCCAAAAAGCCTATGGTTTAGAAAAAATATTTCTCATCCCATCTGCCACACCACCCCACAAACCGAATATCAACCTTGCCCCTGCCCCATATCGTTTCCAAATGGTAAAAGAGAGCTTAAAAGAACATAATAACCTTAGTGCATCCGATAAAGAACTTCTAAGAAAAGGCCCCTCTTTTACCATTGACACCATTAATGAATTCAAAAAAGAGTATGGTTCAGACGCCAATTTTTATCTTTTAATGGGCTCAGATGCATTTTTAGATATTACGACCTGGGAACGCCATGACCAAATTTTTAATGCTCTAAAAATCATTATCATGCTTAGGGGAAGCTGGGAAAATTATGGTTCTCTTGTCTCTTTTATTGACGAAAACATATCAAAAGGATACACCTTTAATAAAAAGGACAATACCTTTTCTCATACTACAAAACACAAACTATTTATTTGCCAGGTACCCAAAATAGATATTTCATCCTCTCTTATCCGTAATCAGATAAAAAATAATAAATCTATAAAAGGCTTGGTACCTGAAACCGTCGAAAAATTAATTAGAACAAAGGAATTGTATAAATGACCCAAATCGCTACATTACCAGATCATCTTAAAAAATATCTTATCCCTGCATTTGACCGAAAAGCCAAATCCATTACCGCCATTAATTTAAAAGATCTGACCTCATACACAGATGTGATCGTCATCATAGAAGCAGGCTCCCAGCGTCAGGTCAGCTCCATTGCACAGCACATAATTAAAAGTCTTAAAGAACAGAAAACAAAAGTGCTGGGCTCTGAAGGTATTAAACAAGGGGAATGGGCATTACTTGACTATGGTGAAATTGTTATCCATATTTTTGAAACCGAAGCCAAAGCCTTTTATGACCTGGAAGGATTCTGGGCAGATGCCCCTGTCTTCGACCTTTCTGAGTTCGGTGAGATTTTCAAACAAGAGGAAAATGATGACTACGAGGAATAATCATCCTGTTAATATATTAATGATCCTTGATGGATGGGGTATAAATCCACAGACCCATGGCAATGCTTATGCACTCGCAAACACGCCTTTTATAGATAGCTTAACAAAAGATTTTCCCTGTTCCAAACTTGCCTGTTCCGGAGATGATGTCGGTCTTCCAGACGGCACCATGGGCAACTCCGAAGTCGGACACATGAATATTGGGGCTGGCAGAAAAGTGCTCCAAAGTTTTGTTCGAATCAATAAATCCATTGAAGATCAATCTTTTTTCAAGATCCCTGAACTCGTAACTCTTATGAAACAGGTCTCAAAAAAAAGTAAAAGTCTTCATTTAATGGGACTTCTTTCCGATGGGGGAGTTCACAGCCATATCTCACATTTGTTTGCCTTAATCGATATGGCCAGACAAAACAACATAGATCATCTTTTTATTCACCCCATACTGGATGGAAGAGATACGCCTCCGAAAAGCGGCATCAATTATTTAAAACAACTTCAAACCTTTTTAGATAAACACCAATATGGGCAAATCGCCACCATTGTCGGGCGATACTGGGCCATGGACAGAGACACCCGATGGGATAGGGTTCAAAAAGCATATAATTTATTTACAAATGCTGATGGAACCATTGTATCTGATCCCATCACAGCCATTCAAAAAGCCTATGATAATGATCAGACAGACGAATTTATCGAGCCCATCTGCATTCAGACCGATGGGGGCAATCAAAACTTGCCTACCGGAACAATAAAGGATGGAGATGGTGTCGTGTTTTTCAATTTCAGAGCAGATCGGGCTAAAGAAATCACACGGGCATTTACACAAGAAAATTTTACTGACTTTGAAAGGACGAACACACCAAAACTTGCTAACTTTGTCTGCATGACTCAATATGATGAAACCTTTGATCTGCCAGCAGCATTTGCCCCCCAACACCTAGATGATATCCTAGGGGAGATTTTAAGTCTAAACAATATTCCCCAGCTTCGAATTGCAGAGACTGAAAAATATGCCCATGTTACCTATTTTCTCAACGGTGGAGATGAAAAAATATTTGATGGCGAAAAAAGAATACTCATCCCCTCACCAAGAGATGTAGCCACCTACGATGAAAAGCCTGAGATGAGTGCCCTTGAAGTCGCTAAAACCACCTGTGAAAAAATTCGGTCCAATGAATTTAAATTTATCGTTCTAAATTTTGCCAATATGGATATGGTGGGACACACCGGAAAATTAGATGCCGCCATAAACGCATGTGAAACAGTTGACTCCTGCGTTAAAATGGTGGTCGAAGAAATTTGGAAGACTAAGGGGACTGCTCTTGTTACAGCCGATCATGGCAATTCAGAACAAATGATTGCAGCAGACGGATCTGCATATACCGCACATACTCTAAATAAAGTTAACTTTGTAATTGCAGGACAAGCGTATAAAAAAACCCCAATAAAAGATGGTATTTTAGGCGATATTGCCCCGACTGTTTTAAAAATACTAAATATTCAACAACCCGATAAGATGACAGGAACTTCATTGATATGAACATGAATTACATCATCACCGACTATATCACCGGAAAAACCATACGAAATATTGGCGCTGAAGCCAGCCGCCAGGCATGTGAGAAATTTTTGGTCGAAAAAAAAGGATATGATAAAACAGACATTAAAGTAGATGAGCAAATCATTGTTCAATTCAAAGGTGAAGACTATATCTCTGCCATTGACCTGATTGTCTGCTGCAATGACAAAGCATTAATAGCAATTACCTGTGTGGCTGGATCCATAGGATCTTATGAAAGAGAAATCCTGGCAGGAGCGCGTCTAGTATATGATTACCAGATCCCTTTTGCTGTCTCAACCGATGCCAGGAGTGCTGTGATTATGGACACACTCACCGGAAAAACAATTGGTCAAAACCTTGACGTTATTCCTTCAAAAGATAAAGCCAAAACACTTTTAGACACCATTGATTTTGCGCCATTAGATGAAAATAGAAAAGAGCGGGAAATGATTATTTACCGCTCTTTTAATCTTGAAAAAGTCAATATCTGAAAATATCAGGCTCGAGAGACCTTTTTATCACAATGTTTGCAAAGGGTCGCCCGATTTTTGATGATTTCTGCACAATAAGGGCATTCACGTGTGTAATACTTTTCGTGAAGTTTTTCGATGGTATTCTTTACCTTCTCCTGAAGTACCGGAGTCGGAAATTTATGATTCATCAAATGTTCAGTCGCTTCAGCACCGCCGATGTCACCAACCATTTCCACAGCTTTTAACCGCGCTTTCGGCGGGATATTTGGATCAAGACAAATCTTTAAGATTTCATCCCAATCTTTTGACATATAATAATCTGTCAAAATCGAAAAAGTTTGCTTCATCAATTCTTTTCTTGCTTCTTCACGAATCAAAACTTCATCATCTAATTTGCCACCAGTGGCCCCTATAGGACTGAACACGGGCATATATTCAAAATTTGGCTGTCCGGGCTCATTAATACAACGATAAGATGCAGTCGTCGCCATGCTTTCCTGCATATCATCCCAGCCTTTTTTATAACTACCGCACTCGTCATTGAAACATACAAACAAATACGGAGTTCCCCATCCCAATCCGTCGCCGATATTGATGGAAGGGACTTCCCATAATGTCATTTTAACATCACAGTCCGGACACTGAGGTTTGTCCATCTTTAAATATTTTTCAAGCAGTTCTTCTTTTGTTTCAAACGCCATTATATTCCTCTCCTTTGAAGGTCTTTTCACATTCGGACCCCCAAAATAAGCATACAGCTTGATTTGTCAAACTGTATGCCTTGGAAAGCTTAAGGGTTCCTCAAGCTTTATTATATTTTGGATTTGATCTTATTCGATCACAGCAAGCACATCACCTTTTGCTGCAGAATCCCCGCTGGAAAAATTTGTTGCCGTTACCACACCATCAACGGGTGAAGGCAAGCCATTTTCCATTTTCATAGCTTCAATAACCACAACAGTATCACCCTTTTTGACCGAGTCACCAACATTCTTTTCATATTTGATGATCATGCCGGGCATGGGGGCTGTCAAGGTTGTTCCAGATGATGAGGCTACAGGTGCAGCTTTTGGGGCAGGAGCAGCTTTTGGCGCTGGGGCAACGGGTGCAAGAGCAATCGGAGCTGCAACAGGTGCCGCAGGGACTGGTGCTGGAGCCGCATAAGAAATAACAGGTGCACCGCCAACTTCATCAACACCCACTTCAAAATATTCACCTTCAACAAAAACATTAAAGGTTCTGGCATATTCACTTTTTTCGGGTGCGCCTTCCAGAGCTGATTTTTCAACCAACTCACCTTTTTTGGCCTTTTCAATCATTGCTTTTTGTTTTGTAACATCTTCAAGCGTAATCGGCTTCAGACTGTCCGGCATCTTCTCTTTACCATATTTTTGCATGAGAAATTTTTTGCCGGTAACAGGGAACATTGCATATAAAATAAGATCTTCATCATCCACGGCCAGGTCACCGATAGCAGCTTTGGCATCGGCAAGTTCCGGCTTAAGTACTTCAGCAGGCCGGCAGGTAATTGGTTCCTCACCTCTTTCATATCCTTTAAGCGCTTTTTTCCGAACTTCAGGATCGATAGGAGTAGATGTCTTTCCATACAAACCATAACAAAGATCTTTTACCTGAGCTGTAACCATTTTATAGCGTTCGTCTGGTGTATCAAACAACACATTATTTACCGTCTGTGTACCCACAATCTGGCTGGTGGGAGTAACCAACGGAACATTACCCAGTTCACGTCTGACTCTGGGCAGTTGTTTGTACACTTCATCAATTTTATCAAGGGCATCCATTTCACGAAGCTGATTAACAAGGTTAGACAGCATGCCGCCAGGTGTCTGATGCAAAAGAACATTAATATCAATAACAGACACTTTGGTGTCATCCAGAAGATGTTTGTATTTAGGCATTACATCTCTTTCCAAAATTTCATTAATGTCAGCAAGTGCTTTAATATCAAAACCAGTATCTCTGTTGGTGCCCAACAAAGACATGACAAAAGGCTCTAACGCTGCATGAGATGTTCTATATGCATACGGTGTCACACAGGTATCAATAATGTCGACACCTGCCTCAATAGCCTTGAGGTGAACCATGGGAGACATGCCTGATGTAAAATGACTGTGAAGATGAATCAGAGGTTTGACTTCGGCTTTCAATGCTTTTACCAGCTCATAGGCATCATAAGGAGATAACAAACCTGCCATATCTTTTACACAGATGGAATCAGCACCCATGTCTTCAAGAACTTTAGCTTTCTGGATATAATAATCAAGATTGTATACATCTCCGCCAAGGCGGGGTTCCGTCAATGTATAGCACATACATCCCTGGAAATGAGCGCCACACTCTTTGATAACCGGTACAACGGTTTCAAAATTACGATAATCGTTTAATGCATCAAAGGTTCTGAAAACCTCCATACCATTATCTGCTGTTCTTTTGACAAACTCTACGGCCAGATCATCTGCATAGTTTCTGTAACCTACAAGATTCTGCCCACGAAGCAGCATTGAAAAAGGTGTCTTTTTCATATACCGTTTAAGCGTACGCAGTCTTTCCCAGGGATCTTCTCCCAAAAAACGGTGCATGGTATCAAATGTTGCGCCGCCCCAAACTTCTGCAGCCCAGAAACCAATGTCATCCATCCGCTCTGCCACAGGAATCATATCTTCTGTTCTTCCCCGGGTGGCAAAAAGGGACTGGTGGCCGTCACGCAGAGAAATATCCTCTACTAAAAGCGGGTTGGCTGCTTTTGGCCGGTCTATATCATAATTCATGTCAACCATTTTAAGCTCAGTGTGATCTGTCATTTATTTTCTCCTGAAATATATTATTTAATTTATTATTAATAATTATGTTATTTAAACGCTCTCATCTGCATCATCGAATTAGCCTGCATCTGTGTCTGCCGGCCGGACGTGCCCCACGTATTATGTGGGGTAGCCTGTGCCTGGGCAAGCAAAGCAGTTGCCTGGGATAACAAAGCAGTTGCCTGGGCAAGCAAAGCAGTTACCTGGGCAGGTTCGGTTTCGGGCTGTGCATATACAGCCTGCCCGGTTGTACTCAAATGGGCATAAACAGCAGCAATGGCTGCGCCTAATTTCTTTTTATCTGTTTTCATCATTGTTTCCTATACAGGTATGTTTCCATGTTTTTTAGCGGGTCTTAACTCTCTTTTTGTTCTCATGGCTTCAAGCGCATCGATAAGCCGGGGGCGAGTTTCTGATGGTACGATAATCGCATCCACATACCCTCTGGCAGCGGCACAATATGGATTGGAAAATTTTTCATTATATTCGGCAATCTTTTCTTCACGTTTGGCGGCGGGATCACTTGCACCGTCAATTTCTTTTTTATGTATGATATTAGCAGCACCTTCAGCTCCCATCACAGCGATCTCTGCAGTCGGCCACGCAAAAGCCATATCAGCGCCCAGATGTCTTGAACACATGGCAATATACGAACCACCATAATCTTTCCTGGTGATTAAAAGCAATTTTGGCACAGTGGCTTCAGAATAACACCATAGCAATTTAGCGCCATGCCGAATAATTCCGCCCCACTCCTGATCACTACCAGGCAAGTATCCTGGTACGTCAGCAATGGTTAAAATAGGAATATTAAATGAATCGCAAAATCGGATAAACCGAGTGGCTTTATCAGAAGCATCAATATCCAGACATCCAGACATATGGCTGGGTTGGTTGGCTATAATACCAATGGAGTTACCATTGAGCCGTGCAAAACAAATCACCAGGTTTTTTGCAAAATACTCATGGGGCTCAAAACATTCTCCATCATCTACAACAGAAGCAATCACTTCCTTGATGTCATAAGCCGTATTTGGATTATCCGGAATAATCGTATCCAAAGATTCATCCATACGGTTTGGATCATCAGTAGGAGCGACAAAAGGTGGATCTTCCATATTATTAGAAGGCAGATAGGATAATAACTTTCTGATCTTCAAAATTGCATCTTCATCAGATTCACAGGCAAATTGTGCCACACCGGATTTTTCGTTGTGGGTCATTGCACCACCCAGCTCTTCGAATGTAATTTCTTCACCGGTAACTGCTTTAATAACATTAGGTCCGGTAATAAACATATAGCTGGATTCTTTAACCATAAAAATAAAATCTGTCATAGCAGGTGAATAAACAGCACCACCTGCAGTGGGTCCCATGATAGCAGAAATCTGAGGGATAACTCCGGAAGCTGCTGAATTTCTAAAGAAGATCTCACCATATCCAGACAAAGCATCTATGCCTTCTTGGATTCTTGCTCCACCAGAGTCATTCATTCCAATAATAGGGGCACCACTCTTCATTGCCATATCCATGACTTTACAGATCTTTTTGGCCTGCATTTCCCCCAAAGAGCCTGCCCGGGCTGTAAAATCCTGGGCATACGCAAATACAATTCTGCCATCAACCTTGCCATGTCCGGTAACCACACCGTCTGCCGGGATATCAATATCTTCCATCCCAAAATTGGTGCATCTGTGGCTAACAAACATGTCCAATTCTCTGAAAGTTCCTTCATCAAACAGAATATTTAATCTTTCCCTGGCATTAAGCTTTCCATTTTCCCGTCTTTTTTCAAGGGCTTTTTTTCCGCCCATTCCCATAATAAGTTCTTGCTTTTGTTTCAACTCCTGAATTTTATCTAATGAGACTCCCATAGCACAAACCTTTCCTTAAATATTTTAAAATAACCTTGATTTATCATGCTAAGAATACCATACATAAAACCTTATTATCTGAAAATAATATTCAGCAAATAAATGTTTTATGCCCCTCCAACAATAATACCCTAAGGGTATAACTTACATTTTCATTTCGACCAAAACGATTTTTCTCTAATAATTCAAGGCCCTTAATGCCTCTTACATCATTAATTGCTCTCTAACCGTATTCAACCAAAAACTATAGTGAACTACAATTGTAGTAAATCTGTCAACACTTAATCTTAATTTATAGATTTTTTCTCTTCTTGTAAAAAGGAGATCTCTTCCTTGTTTCTTAAAGAGAATATTTTATTCAAATATCTATTTTTACACAAAAAAACATAACTTTTACCATACAACATAACACCGGCTGTTTGATGTCAATATTAAGGTTAGCATTAAGCATATTGATACTGGAATACCCTTTAATATTGATTTTGGCGAAAATAGACGCTAAGGTAAAAAAAGTTTTACTTTTTTAAATGCATGTTCACCAACACAGGCTCAGAAATGGACGCTTCGTATCAACACAAAATACTTATTGTTGATGATAGTAACAATATGGGCAAGATCTTTGACGATATCACCAAAGACACCCATATCAAAAATGTCTTTGCCGACACCGGAGAATCCGCGTTAGAAGTTATAAAAGCCACGAAACAACCTTTTTCTATTGTTATCTGCGAACAAAATCTTTTTGGAATGAAAGGTACGCAATTTCTGGAGCATATCCGACAGTTTTGTCCCTATAGCAGCCTATTTCTTATGGCCGATCAAGCAGATGTCAATGCGATTACAATTGTTGTAAACAAAGGGATCATACAAAGGTATATCACAAAACCCTTAAACCCTGATGAACTTCCCAGCATCATTAAATCTGGCATAAAAATGTTTGAGCGTTTACAGGACAACGAAAAACTATTGCGCCTGGCCAAACATCAAAATACAAAATTATATGATCTGAATTGTGAATTGATGGAAGCCACGAAATCCCATAATAAAACGGTTCATAAGCTGGACAAAGAGATCGAACAGCTTGAAAAAGATATTCAGGAGATTTTAGATCAACCGCCTATCAAGCCCGATATTGTATCCCCGGAGATTGAAAAGCATATAATGGATGGCAGCAACGTCAACCCTGAAAATATCCATTCTCTGTTCTCTGAAACTATCCAGGCCTTGCATGGCCAATTTACTGAACTGGCACACCGAAATGGCTTTGAAATGCCCCTGATAAAAAGTGATGAAAAGGATTCAAAAGCGAAGTTAAATGAGTGAGAAAAAAAAACCTAAAGTCATTATTCTTGAAAGCGATGAGGCTGTCTCCGGTCATATTGAATCTATTCTATCAAAAGAAGGATGGGATGTCACCTGTGCAAAAGCTTCCAAAGAAGCTCTCAACCATCTTGCAACTTCAAAAAAAAGATTATTCACCTTATTTATAAGCAATTTCAAACTACCCAAAATGGAAGGTGATGATATTTTATCAAAGGCAAAATCAATCTCTCCTTTCACCCAAAGAATGCTCATAATACCTGGAGATAAATCGCAAATCCTTATAAAGGCAATTAATAAAGCAACCATTAATGCCTGCGTTATCTCCCCGATTCAAGATGAAGTTCTGATAATCCAAGCAAACAATTGCCTAAAACAATTCAAACATGCCTTAAAAAGAGCACAACTTAAACGCGTAACCAACCACCAGAACAAACAAATGTTCAATATTGCTCGAAAGCTCAAAAAAAAGGATAACGCATATCAAAAACTAATAAGTGAAAAAAAGGCTCAAAAGATCAGGCTCAAATCAAAACAAAGGGAGATACAAAATCAAGCACTGTTAGATACCGACATCAACCTTGAAAATCTCTTGGAGCACAAAAAAACAAACCCAACCCCGGAGGTTTATCAAAAAGAATTTTCCACCATTTGCGAAAACATCAAAACTTTGTTTGACCAACTCACTACCCAACATAACACAGACCCTGTCCAACTGAACTTTGCAGATATCTTCAAAACAGATGAGCCCAAAGAACCGGTATCAGAAACCGTGAAAGCAGAATCCGATGCCGCACCCGAAGAGATTCCACCCGAAAAAAACAAGTCGCAAAACCAGCCAGAAATACCTGAACCAGACAAGCCTGAACCAATCCAAACAAAGCCAGATCACCAGAGTCTTATCGATCATATTCTGAAAGCAACCTTCACCAGTGTCGTAGACACAAAAAAAGCAGCCCCGGACACACCTTGTGAACCCGAAAGCACCCAGACCATACAATCCGAGCATGTTTTAGACGAATATTTTGAAATTACCGTATTAAAAAATCAAACCCAAGCATTCCTTAAAAGAATCAAGGACACAGATGATGACAGTCCTGCGACTTCAGCATCTGACATCCTTGATCTGCTTTTACAAAAAGATGTGTCCTATGGTATTCTTGATGATGCTGCCATTGAAATTTGGTTATCAAAGCCAAATACAGAAAAAATTTGCATCGCTCAAGGAGAAGCATCAATTCAAGGAAAAAATGGATCAATACAATTCCATTTTCAAACTGATTTTACAAATCCCGGAAAAATCAATGAAGATGGGAGAATTGATTTTAGAGATAGAGGCGACATACCCTACATTCATGAAGGAGAACTGCTGGCCAAAAAAACGTTTATCAAAGAAGGAAAAAACGGCATCAGTATTTCCGGAACCCCCATCCCAGTCGAAGAGGTGTTCGACCCGGTTTTCGAAGCGGGGAACGGCGCCCAACTTTCTGAAGACAAAACCTCTATCCATGCCACCATCGATGGCCAGCCCCACCTTGATAAGTTGGGAACCATTTCAGTCAGCCCGGAACTTGTTATCCCCGGGGATGTTGACTATGAAACCGGCAACATTGATTTCAAAGGAAATATTATTGTAAAAGGGATAATTAAAGAAGGATTTACCGTCAAAGGGATTAACCTGACCGTCAAAGAAATTGAAGGAGGAACCATTGATATTTCTGGAGATTTGAATGTTTCAGATGGCATTACAGAATCCATGATCTCTGCCCATGGAAATACCCAGGCAAAATTTATCAATCATTCAACTATTATGGGATTTGGTAACCTGACTATATCCAAAGAAATCATTGACTCCAAAATTATTTTAAGCGGCTGCTGCTTCAACAATAGTGGACATATCATTTCCAGTCAAATTGCGGCAAAATTGGGGATAGAAGCCGGAAGCATCGGCACAAAATCATCCGCTCCAGTCAAATTAAAAGTAGGAACAGAAGAGCATCTTACAATATTAAACAAACAAATAGATGAGGATCTTGAAGACTCTGTCAAAAGGACAGGCGTCCTTAAAGATGAAGTCAAAAAATTAGAAGAACAGGACCAGACACTATATGAACAGATATCTGAAAAAGCGCATATCCAGGATCGCTCCCAGATAGAAATATCTAACATTAAAAAATCAATGCCTGAAATTGAGAATTCAAATGACTTAACGCAACTTCATCGGATGTCAAATAAGATTCAAAAACTCAAAAAAAACGCCTTAAAAGCAGAGAAAGAACTCAATGATATTTTTAAACTTCAGGATCAAATCGCAAATAAAATAGAATCATTTAAAACCCAGATAAAACTATTGGAAGAAAAGAACAAAGCCAAGGTGTTAGAGAAAAAAGCGTTAAAAGAATTTTCGATAAAAGATCCGGCCAACGCCTTCGTCACCGTAGCAAAAACCATTACTCAAGATTCAATGATCAAGGGCCCGCATTCTTCCAAGATTTTAAGAGAAGATGCAAGCCGATGTAAAATTTTAGAGCTGGCATCAGATCAAGATGGTATCATCCTCCATGAAATAAAAATCACCGACCTTTAAATCGATCGGGCAATCTTCAAATACTGTTCTGCCTCATCACTTCGTTGGCGTTTAATACACCCATTGGCATAAATGATACATTTCTTCTTTAACACTGTTTTAGCCTTTTGACCTTGCGTATGAGTTAAACCACCTGTTCTAATAAGCGCCTGCAAAGATTGAATCCGGAATTTATCCTGGGAATGAAAACGAGATAACTGATCATCATGCCCCCCATTTTTTATAGTATACGGCTTATCAATAAGAAATACAGGAAGAGAACAGCTTACCCTGAGCCACAAATCATAATCTTCACATACCGTTAACTCTTCATTAAAAAACCCTTTTATTTCGAACAAATCTTTTCGCATCATCACAGCAGATGGGCTAACCAGGCAAAGATCCAATGACGGTTCAAATATCATTCCAGAGGGTTTTTTATGCTTAACTTTAGGATTCACTCGTTTGCCGTTTCTAATCCATATCTCTTGGGTTTGACAAATCATGGCCTCGGGATGCGCATTAAAAAAGTCCACCTGGCAGGAAATTTTGCGTTTATCCCAGGCATCATCAGAATCTATAAGAGCAATCAATGGCCCCCGACTTTTTCGAATCCCGGCATTCCTGGCTGAACTAACCCCTTTATTCTCCTGCCTTAATACAATCACCTGATCCTTATAATCACAAAGCAATTGCTGGGTTTGATCATCAGACCCATCATCAATCACAATAAGTTCTATATGAGGGTAATCTTGACAAAGCACGGAATCTATCGCTGTTTTTAATATCCAGGCCCGATTATAGGTGGGCAAAACAACGCTTACAAGCGGGATAGTCATTTTCCCATTTTCAGATTTTATCATTTTACATCTTTGTCTCTATTAAAATATTATATGCCAATACTCCTACGACATTGAAAAAGCTGCGTCAACCCGGCTTAATGATATTTTTCTTCTAATTTATTTGCGCTATATCAAAAAACATCCTATAATTTATTTTAAATTACTTCGCCACGCCAAAAAGACTGTACTTTGAATCAAAATTTAAAGGGCAAATAAAATCATGACTAAAATAAAGTGGACAGAAGATTTTGGCATTCAAAATGAAGAAATAGATGAACAACACAAAAAATGGATATCCATCTATAACGAAGCACATGATAAAATGATAGGGATTGTCCCTGTAGACAAAAGAGATGACATCGGTAAAGATGCACTAAAAAAAATGATAGAATATGGCAAATATCATTTTTCCTCAGAAGAAAAGATAATGAAAGAAATTGGATACTCAGAATTAGAAACACACAAATCCATCCACCGAGATTTTGCTAAAAAGCTTGATAATATAAACCTGCAAATGCAACAAGGTATCTATATTTTAAACTCTGAAATCATTAAAACCATCGAAAACTGGCTTATAGATCATATTCTCACTGAAGACAAAAAAATTTTCAAATAATTACACGCTCACTTTTAAAAAATCCTTGCAATCCTTTAAATGAGGGGAAAATGGACAAAAGCAAACCAATAAAATCTGCGACAAAACCTCGAATCAGGCACCTGATAGATAAAGAATGGTGCAAAGGGTGCGGTATCTGTATTCACTTTTGCCCAAAAAATGTTCTTGAATTTGACGAGCAGGGAAAAGTAGAGGCCGCCAGACCTGAAGATTGCATTGCATGCAAACTGTGCGAACTTCGATGCCCGGATTTAGCAATACAAATCATACAAGATCAGGAAGGAGAAAATGGAAAATAAAGAAAACATCCGGTTTATCCAGGGAAACGAAGCCTGTGTGGAGGGCGCAATTTATGCCGGAATTGATTTTTTTGCAGGATATCCCATTACACCGTCCACAGAGATCGCAGAACATCTGGCATCACGCCTTCCCCAAAAAGGAGGCAAATTCATACAGATGGAAGATGAAATCTCCTCTATGGCAGCTATTATTGGAGCGTCTCTCACCGGAAATAAGGTCATGACCGCAACATCCGGTCCTGGATTTTCTTTAAAACAAGAAGCATTGGGATATGCCTGTATGGCTGAGATCCCCTGTGTCATAGCAAATGTCCAGCGTGGCGGCCCTTCAACCGGCAATCCCACCCATGTCAGCCAGGGAGATGTTAACCAAGCCAGATGGGGAACTCATGGAGATCACTCCATCATTGTCCTAACTGCCTCAAATCACCAGGACGTTTTCAAAATCACTGTTGATGCATTTAACATGGCAGAAACCTATCGAACGCCGGTCATCATTCTTTTAGATGAAATCATCGGCCATATGCGTGAAAAATTAGTCATCCCAGAAGCTGGCCAGATCCCTGTAGTGGAACGCCTTCGGACATCCGTTAAAAAAGGTGTGGATTACCATCCCTATCTTCCAAGAGAAGATGGCCGCCTGCCCATGTCTGATTTCGGAGGAGAACACAGGTATAATGTTACCGGCCTTTTCCATGACATGTGGGGATTCCCCAGCAATGACCCCAAAATAGTCCGTGGACTTTTACGCCACTTAGTTGATAAAATCGAAAACAATGTCAATGACATTACTCGTTATAAAGAATACTGGATGGACGATGCTGAATATGTCCTGGTCTCCTATGGGTCTTCAGCCAGATCGGCTATCCATCTTGCCAGAAATAGGAGAGCCCGTGGAGTAAAAATTGGCGTCATAGAACTACAAACCATCTGGCCATTCCCTGCGGACATGATCCGTGACAAATGTGCAGGCAGCAAAGCTGTTATCGTTGTTGAAATGAATATGGGCCAGGTGCTTACCCAGGTAAAGAATGCTGTAGACAATCCAAATACTGTTTTCCTTGCCAATAGAGTAGACGGAGAATTAATTTCACCCACAAATATAAAAACGCTATTAAGAGTGATCCAGGGGAAAGGGGTCTGATATGACAAAAGAAAGATTTGATTTTAAAGACTATGTTCGGCAACGATTTTTTCCCCATATGTGGTGTCCTGGCTGTGGCCATGGAATTATTCTGGGATCATTGCTGCGTGCTATCCATGAGTTAGAGCTTGATAAAAATGAAATTGTTATGACATCGGGTATTGGATGTTCATCCAGAATTTCAGGATATGTTGATTTTCACTCTCTTCATACCATCCATGGAAGAGCCCTTGCATTTGCAACCGGCGTTAAACTTTCCAAACCACATTTAAAAGCCATCGTCCCCATGGGAGATGGAGATGCCCTTGCCATTGGCGGCAATCATTTTATTCATGCGGCCAGAAGAAATATTGACATCACAGCCATTGTCATGAACAACAAAATTTATGGCATGACCGGCGGCCAGTTTTCCCCATTATCCGGCAGCGGGAAAAAAGCGACCACAGCACCCTATTCCACCATTGACCGAGCATTTGATGTGGTTGATCTGGCAAA
>JAWSVH010000257.1:0-4943 GCA_033852015.1 Desulfobacula sp. | reverse complement strand
ATAATATGAGGTTGCTAAAAGGGATTAAACTTCACACTCAGCAAGAAAATATTCAAGTTAATTTAGGCAAATGTATACCTCGTGAGAATGGATTCCAAACTCCGGGCAATATCACTTCACAGCAAACCGAAAATACTGCCTTCATTCATTCAAGCTGCACGATTCTTCTCAAAGACCGACTGCCCAAACCGCCGGTTTTATCCCAGGCCGCATTTATGGAACTAAAGCCGTATCCTATTAATATCGACCAGGCATATAACGACATCCTCTTTCATGGGAAAGCCCTACAGGGAATAACATCAATTAATGGTTACTCAAAAAAAGGGATTGAAGTGGTCACCCATCTTGCTCCCAGCCCAGACCAGTGGTTTTCAAAGACATTTCATTCCAAATGGGTTATTGAACCTTTGATGCTGGATGCAGCATTTCAAGCGGCCATTCTATGGTCGTATGAAAGAATGGGACAGGTTTGTCTACCCAGTTTTATTGCAAATTTAAGATTGTATTCCTCTTTTGAAAAATTAAAAGGGGATATCCGAATCCTTTTTACTGTAAATGAAGAGACCAAAAATAAAATCAATGGCTATTTTACATTCTTAAATGAAGATAATATTGTTGTTGCCAGTATTACAGGATTCGAAGCCATCACCGATCCATCTTTAAATGATAAATTCAAAAACAACCCACTCTTTTCAAAAAAATCAATCCTGGCATTTGCACAGGGGAATCCTTCTGAAGCTTTCGGAGAAAAATATACTATATTTGATAAAGACCGCCAGATTGCACGACTTCCCCGACCTCCGTATTTTTTTATGGACCGGGTGCTTACAGCAGACCACCCACAATGGGAAATGAAATCTGGTGGCTGGATAGAAGCCCAATACGATATTCCAAAAAATGAGTGGTATTTTAATGCCAATAGAACCAATACCATACCCTATGCAATTCTCCTTGAAATTGCACTCCAACCTTGTGGATGGCTTGCAGCCTATGCAGGCTCTGCTTTAGAAAGTGACGACAGGCTCTATTTTAGAAACCTTGGAGGCAATGCTAAATTAATCCACCCAGTGTCTCGAAACTCCGGCACTCTGACCATGCGAAGCCGTATGAAAGAAGCCTCGAAAGCAGGCGGAATGATTATTCAAGATTTTGATATTGAAGTCTTAAGCGATGGATTACCGATTTATGTTGGAACCACAAACTTTGGCTTTTTTACCCAGAAGGCATTATCAAACCAGGTGGGTATCAGAAACAGTCAACTGACCAGTTATCTGCCATCAAAAGTAGATCCTAAAACTGTTCAAAACTTTAATTTTACCAATGATGCCCCGTTAACACCTGATGATAAAAATTGTGATGAAAATAATGGAATGCCTTCAAAGGCATTGAGAATGTTTGATGAAATTGAAATTTTCAGTTTTGATGCAGGTCTTTACAATAATGGATATATCAAGGCAATTAAACATGTGGATCCTTCTGAATGGTTTTTTAATGCTCATTTCTACCAGGACCCTGTTTGCCCCGGATCACTGGGGGTTGAATCATTTCTTCAAATGATCCGATTTTTTCTTCTCAAAAAATATGATTTTGACCCCAAGAAATATGACGCCCAAATATCACTGAATCAAGATCATGAATGGATCTATAGAGGACAGATCACTCCTTCTAATAAAAAGATTGATATTCATGCACATATCAAACAAATTAATAAAGGCCAAAACAACACCTATAGCATTATTGCCGATGGCGGGCTGGTCGTCGATGGAATCTGTATCTATGAAATGAAGCAATTTGGAGTTGAGTTTAAAAAGATTCCACAAAAAAAAGCGACCACAAAGAAAAGCATCTCTTCAACAAAAAAATAAACCGGCACAATTTTCTATTTGCCCCTTTTGTTGACTCTTCAATTAATAGTCCTATATTTTTTGAAAGCCCCCTGCCGTTTTAATTGGTCTGCTTTTCATCATAACGATCAATCCTAAGCTGCCAGGATCTTCACATTCCAGTTCATATGGAGGAAGAGCATTAATGGAAAATGATTTCAAAACAAGATCTATTTATCTAAATCTTTTTTTAACTTTTGGATTTTCCATAAGCCTTATGGTTTCTCCAGATACGTTAATACGTATTGGATCATTTTTTGGTCAAACCGGAGTATCAGGTTTTATACTAATTATTTTAACGGCATTCTTCTATACAATAGCTTTGCCCAATATTTCCCAACAAATCACACGTCCCTTACAGCCCTTAGATAACTTTATAATATTTTTCTATTCATGCGTTAAATATATAGCAGTAATTTTTATTGCCACAGGCCTCTTAGTTACCTGTGGATTTGTATTCAATGAAGTATTTTTATATTGGTTCCCAAATTTTGGTTTTGCATTTATACTTTTAGGACTACTCATCGCCCTGCAATTTTTACCGCGTAAATTCATTTATTATGCCCAACTTTTATTTGTTTTAATACCCACTCTTGGCCTGATGGTTTTTATTATTACAGGCTTCACTCAAGATCAGTCTCAAAACATCTCTTTGTCTATCGAAAATATATTTAGCCTGCCTCATTTTGAAACGAACACGTTATTCTTAACCCTATTACTTTTTATTGGGTTTGATCTGGGATTAACCATTCCAAACAGATCGGATAAAAATCAATTTTTACAAAATAAAATAATAACCATATCAATATTTGCCATGAGTCTTTTGTTTATATTATGGGGATATCTTTTTTTGAATTTTATACCCATAAAAAAATTATTAGACACAACCATACCCCATATGATTTTGGCCCGAAATATTTTAAGAAATCCTGGAAGATGGTTAATGGGGGCAATGGTAATATCAGGATCACTGGGTGCTATCCATGCAATTTTTTCGAACCTTTCCCTAAGTTACCACGATTTTATCAGCTTTCGAATCTATCCCCAGAAAAAATTGGAGTGGGGAAAAATAAAGATCATATCTGCAGGGATAATAATCAGCGCCTTAATGGCTGGGGGTATGGCAGGAGATGAAAAACTTGAGGTTTTTACAAAATCAGCACTCATATTATGGTTAATCTCATATGCATTACTCTCTTTATCAAATCTATTTATAAATAAAATAGCCGATAACAATAAAAATTTTGTGACCAATATTAAAAGTGGGCTCATAACATTGATATTGTTTGTATCGATACTTATGTTGATCATAACTGATCCAAATATAACCTTGATATTAAAATTTTTAGCTGTATCTGTTCTGGTAATTTTATTTTTTTGGAATCTTTATCGTTTTAAAGACTCAATTCGTAAATATTTAACCATTTAAGAAACGGAGGAGCACTTATGACATTACTAAAAAAAACAGGTATATTAACGCTTTTTTTCAGTGTTGCGATTATTTCATTTTTTTCTTCAATCGTTCTGAGTTCAGATATAAAGAAAATTAATAAAGAAGAATTAATGAAAATGATGAGTAATGAAGATGTTTCAATTATTGATGTGAGGCGCGGAAAAGATTGGAGTTCATCTGAATTTAAAATCAAAAAAGCTGTACGAGTGGACCCAAGCAAATTTAGTGAATGGGCAAATTCCTTTCCGAAAGATAAAACCCTTGTATTATATTGCGCTTGACCGAATGAAGGAACAAGTGCCAGTTTGGCACAAAAATTATCTTCAAATGGTTACAAAACAGTATATGCTTTAGAAGGGGGATGGCGAGAATGGTTCAGAGCAAAGTTCCCGGTAGAAGAGAAATAAACGACCTCTCTATAAAAAAAAGACCAAACACAAGAAAGCCCTGACCATTGCGCTAATATTAGGCTTTGTGATCAGGGCTTTTTTCGAAGAATAATCTCAGCAGCGTTCTACTCTCCCAAATTATCAATCATATAGTCACCATCGAGACTAAAGAGTCTTACATAACTAAAAATCAGTTGTATTCAAGAGGGGAATAGTGAAGCCTCTTTGCCGTGGCTACCCGATTAAGATGTTAGATCCTATACTCTTGATTAGTATGATTAATCGCGTCATTAAAGTCAGTTTTTACAATATGTTACAATTTTGATGGTTTTCTAATTGCGTATTTTTTTTATATATGAAAAAAATACTGCTATACGAAAAATTCTTATTCTTGTGGACCATATTCTTTTTTAGGAGAAATAAAATGACTTTAAGAAGTTTACAAACCACCTGCCTGGCAACAATAATTTTATTAATCTTCCCTGGTTTAATTTTTGTGCAAGAACTTAAACAAATCAAACTATTAGAGCCTCAGACAGATATTGGGCGGCCCTTAATGCAGGTGTTAAAAGATAGAAAATCTACACGCTCGTTTAGTTCGAAAGAGCTATCCATGCAGACTCTTTCAAATCTTCTATGGGCTGCCTTTGGATTTCGCGAACCTCCTTCAGATAGCCGAACAGCACCCTCTGCCATGAACCAACAAGAAATAGATATTTATGTGTCCACTGCTGAGGGGCTTTATCTTTATGATGCAGGGAAACACGCTTTAAATCAGATTCTTGCCAAGGATATTCGGAATTTGACGGGAATTCAAAGCTTTGTGGGCAGAGTACCTGTGAATTTAATATACGTGGCAGACTTTTCAAAGATGCATTACTCTGGAAGTGATGAAAAAAAAATATTTACTTCAGCTGCCGACACAGGATTTATCAGTCAAAATGTTTATCTGTATTGCGCCTCTGAATATTTGGCAACGGTAGTCCGTGGAATGATTAAGAGAAAAGCCTTGTCAAAAGCAATGCAGCTTCGTCCGGATCAAAAAATTATTCTTTCACAGTCGGTGGGATACCCTTAAAAAAAGTAAAGGGGATGTGCAAAGGAATATTATCCAGATCTGGGTCTACAATGAACCCTGACAGTGTTACCCCACTTGGCGGGTAAATGATCCAAACGCAAAAAACCCCTGACCATTATGATAATGATTAGGGGTTTTTC
>JAWSVH010000256.1:0-6754 GCA_033852015.1 Desulfobacula sp. | reverse complement strand
GTCAATCAATTTCTTGAGATCATGGGTATTGCCGGATTTGCCGACGCAAAACCCAACCAGCTCTCTTTAGGTATGGCCCAGCGTGCCTGTCTGGCCAGAGCACTTGTCGGGCATCCACAAGCACTGCTGCTGGACGAACCTTTTGCCTCTTTAGACACCTTTACCCAGGCCCATATCCAGGAAGAAATGGTTAACCTGTGGCTGTCCGAAAAATTTACAGCCGTATTTGTTACCCATGATATAGATGAAGCCATCCGCCTTGGAAATAAAATTATTCTTCTGGCTGGAGAACCTGCCAATATCAAAGATATTTTTGAGATAGATGCCCCCTATCCACGCGATAGAAACAATCCAAAATTCAAAGAGATACGCACCCAAATCCTTGAAAAGTTCAAAAATTCATACCTGGCCAAAAGGAGCTTATTATAATGAATGATAGCGCCACAAATCACTCAAGACGCAAGTTCATTAAAACTGCTGCCGCTGCATGCTCAAGCCTTTTTATCCCCCAGGCCGTAAACGCTTTTTCGAAACAAGAAACCATCCGTTTAGGATACCTTCCCATCACTGATGCAACGCCATTACTCGTGGCCCATGGACTGGGATACTTCCAGGAAGAAGGTCTTAAGGTGGAACGACCGATAATGGTCAGGTCCTGGCAAATACTAACAGAATCTTTTCTGGCTGGTAAATTCAACCTTACGCATATGCTGTTCCCCATTCCACTTTGGATGCGCTTCAAACAAAATATTCCGGTAAAAGTGCTTGCCTGGGATCATACCAATGGCAGTGCAATTACGGTAAGACAAAATTCTGATATATATTCATTTAAAGATCTGGGGGGCAAGCAAATCGCAGTCCCATCCTGGTATTCCATGCATAACATGATCTTGCAACTGGGAATAAAATCACAAGGGCTAAAACCGGTAATCCAACCACAATCAACCCAGCTTAAAAAAGATGAAGTCAACTTGTTTATCCTGCCGCCTCCGGATATGCCCACCGCCCTTTTAGGCAAGAAAATAGACGGCTATATTGTTGCTGATCCATTCAATGCTTTAGCCCAGGTTAAATTTAATGCCAGGATTATGCGATTTTCAGGGGATATATGGAAAAATCATCCATGTTGTGTTATCGTTGCCAATGAAACTTTCATAAGACAACACTCGATATTAACCCAAAAGGCTATCAATGCAATAGTAAGAGCTCAAGATTGGTGCAATAAAAACCCTAGTGAAACCGCACATTTATTAAGTAGAGAAGGAGAAGGCTATTTACCGTTTCCGAGAAAGGTGTTAAGCCAAGTATTTGAAAAACCAAAAAACAAAGACTTGGTGCATCCGGACTGGGATGTTTCAAGAATTGGATTTACCCCTTTTCCGTTTCCATCAGCAACGAGATTTATTATTGATCAAATGAAACAAACGCTTGTGGAGGGAGATACGCAGTTTTTGAAGACACTGGACACCCCCAAAGCGGCAGATTTACTGGTGGATGATTCTTTTGTATCAAAGGCAATAGATCGTATTGGCGGATTAAACCGATTTTGCAACTGTGAACTAACGAAACCATACACAAGGGAAGAAGTCGTTGAAATCAGTTAACCGTTTCATATACAAAGACCCGAAACAGGTCGGATTAAATGCTGTTTTCGGCAAACAGGATTTTGGCTGGAAATTTGAACTGATTGGACTTGTGTTCTTTATCGCTATCTGGATAGTGGTCTCCACTCTGTTTTTTTCAAGACCTGAGTTTATGCAATTTAAAGGTTTTCTACCCGGCCCTACTTTTAATGCTCTATTTTCCGCAATCCATGAAAGCCGGTTCTGGATATCGGTTTTTGCCAGTTTAAAAAGAATCCTTGTCGGGATAGGTATTGCCGCTATCATCGGCGTCCCCTTAGGTATTATCGTAGGTTTTTATCCAAGGTTCAGGAGCCTTTCATATTCACCTATTCAATTTATCAGAATGATCAGTCCTTTGTCCTGGATGCCGATTGCTGTACTTTTATTTGCAAGTTTTGAGTCTGCAGTCTATTTTTTGATTGTAATGGCCACCGTTTGCCCTATAATACTGAATACAACTATTGGTGTTTTAAATATAAACCCCCAATGGATTAAGATGGCATTAAATCAAGGGGCTAGTAATTTCCAGCTTATACGGACTATTATTGTTCCGGCATCTTTGCCCTATATGCTTACCAGTCTGAGGCTGGCATTGGGTGTTGCGTGGATTGTACTTGTACCAGCTGAGTTCCTAGGAGTTTCCAGCGGGCTGGGGTATCTGATTAACGATGCAAGAGATACTATGGAGTATGATAAACTTATGGCAATGATTATTGCCATTGGTATTCTGGGGTTTACACTGGATCGAATTATCCAGAAGCTTCAGATTACTTTCAGTTGGTCATGGAATGAATAATTTAAGCAAATAAAATTAAATTATGTGTATATAAAAACTTTAAGGAGTGTTTTTATGGCTGTAAATCCAAATATTAAAATTGTTGTAGCTGATGATTCTGGAACCATGCGTATTATGTTCAAGCAGATCTTAAACAAAGCCGGTTTTGAAAATCTTATAATGGCTGTTGATGGTGCCAATGGACTTGAAAAAGTCAAAGCAGAAAAACCTGATCTGGTTGTCAGCGACTGGAATATGCCAAAAATGGATGGTCTTGAATTTTTGCAAGAATTAAGAAAAATAGATGAATTTAAGGATCTACCATTTATCATGGCAACAGCCCAGTCAGATAAAGGTCAACAAAAAATCATCATGGACGCAGGTGCCAGTGGGCATGTGCCCAAGCCCTTTGATGAAATTCAAATTGGCAAAGCCATAGAAAAAGCATTCGCAGGGGAAACTGAAGATGACACACCAAAGGTAAAACAAAGACATATAATTGGTGGAAGAGTTGAACTCAATGTCGCCCATATTCAGATAACGGATCACCTGGCTTTAGGTGCTTTAAAGCATAGAATTGAACAAGGCGATGTTGAACCCGAACATTTCGACTTGACCACAAACCTCAAAGCAGGATGGAATCCTATTCAAGAAGGTCTTGAGAATGGTGAAATAGACTGTGCATTTGTCTTAGCACCTATAGCTATGGATTTATTTGCCTATGATTCACCCATCAAACTGGTTCTATTTGCCCATAAAAATGGCAGCACGTTTATCCGTTCAAAAAACTATGACCACAGATTTGATTCCCTGCAAAGCTTTTACAAATATAAAGTGGTTGATATCCCTCATAAAATGTCAGTTCATCATATGCTGGCCCATCAGTTTTTACGCGAACTGGGATTAAAACCTGGCGTCCCAGGCAAGAAAGCAATTAATGTCCGGTTTGAAGTTGTTCCCCCAATCAAAATGCCGGAGATCATGAAAGAAAATGAAGATGTTGCCGGCTTTATGGTCGCAGAACCGGTTGCCACACGAGCTGTTGTTGGTGAAATTGGCGAGCTGGAATTCTATTCTGCCGGCCGATGGGAAGATCACCCCTGCTGTATTGTTGCCATGCAAGAAGATTTTATTCAAAAACATCCTGAAGCTGCACAGGAGTTTGTTTCGTTACTGGTAGAGACCGGTGAATACATTGAAAATGATAAAATCCGCGCTGCAAGAATCGCTGTTAATTTTTTAGATCCCGAAGGAAAAATGGGGCTCAACCCCCAGGTATTGCAAAATGTTTTTTCTCAACCCCAGGCCATACGATGGGATGGTCTGTACCCTGAAGCTGCCGATCTGGATAAAATCCAGCGTTATATGCATGATACGATGGAAATTGGTAAAATTATTGATCTTGAAAAATTCATTGAAAAAACCTTTGCGGATGAAGCATATCGTTAATTTATAAAGGGAGTCTTTAATGAAAATTACAGATCCAGATGTAATTAAAAATGGAGAAAAAGATTTAATTGATGCCGTAAAGGATGATCTTGACCTTGAGGTTATCAAACAAATTCTTGAGAAAAAGATCACAGCCGCCGCCATGTCTTCAAAAGGCGGCCAGATTATTGTACACAATAATGAAATTGCCTTTAAGCTGGATTTTGATTTAAACCTCAGTGGCAGCCTCATGTTCGACAGAGAAGGAAATTATATACCAGAAGGCGAGGCTGAATCTGGCCAAGATAATATGCCCCCTACGGATATTGATATCGAAGATCTTGATTTAGATGATACATTACAAAAAGAGACAAATGAACTTGACGATGATATCATTGAAACAGAAACGAAAGTCTCTGAAGACATAGAAGATAAGCTGGACGACGATCTGAAAATTAGTCTTCCAGAATATGATCTTGATGACGATGATGATCTTGATGAAAACAATGATGATGAACAAGAAAAAGTCGAGCCCCTGGAACCGTTAGCAGATGAACCGGAACTTGAAGATGAAATAATGAATAATGACCTTGTCGATGATGATATTGATGACATCCTCAAAGAGAGCCAGGAATTCTGGGACCAGAAAAAAGATTCTTAATATTGCCATAAACTTTACAGGAGAGCGTGAAGCATGCCAAGCCAAGACAACAATAACGATGTCATTAATCTTAAAGAATTAAAAGAAATTATGGATGATGACATGGAACTCATTGAAGAGTGCTTTGCTGAATTTATCAAAGACTGGCCTGACTCATCTGCTGAAATTAAAGGGGCAGTCTCAGAAAGAAATGCCGAAACTCTAAATTCAGCCGCACACAGATTAAAAGGTACGCTAAGATACCTGGCAGCAGACCCTGCTGCAGAAGCAGCTTTTGCCCTTGAGGCTGCTGGCAAAGACGACAACTGGGATGGTATTGAGACCATGCTCACAGACTTCGAAAGCGAATGTCAGCGATTAATTGAATATATCAACAATTTCAAGGCATGAGACTATTTCCCCTTTGATAGACAAGTATCAAACAAAGGACATTGCTCACAAAGGGGTTTTCTTGCGTCACATATTTCACGACCAAAATAAATAAGCTGTAACGATAGATCATTCCAAGATGTTTCAGGGATGATTTTCATCAAATCATACTCCACCTTTACCGGATCTGTATTTTTTGTCAGACCAAGCCGTTTTGAGATTCGCAAAACATGCGTATCCACCACAATCGTTTGATATCCAAATGCGGCTGATAACACCACATTTGCTGTCTTTCTTCCCACACCAGGTAATTTAACCAACAAATCTAAATCTTGAGGTACGATACTGTTATGTTCGCTCAAGACGGCAAGCGCACAAGCCTTAATATTCTTAGCCTTATTATTATAGAATCCGGTGGAATAAATTATCTTTTTAATATCGTTCAATGGTGCCCCGGATAATTTTTCCGGATCTGGATATTTTGCAAATAAGACTTTGGTCACTTTATTCACCTGATTATCCGTACACTGGGCAGACATAATGGTAGCTATCAGCAGCTGAAAAGGTGTCTCATGGTCAAGCTGGGTCTTGACAACCGGATACCTGTCTTTTAAGGTTTCAAGGACTGTCTTTATTTTTAATGAATTTAAAATCATGAACGGGTTATATATGAAGATCAACAACACCTCAAGAAAAATCAAAGGCTTAGGCCTGTGTTCCGGAGGACTGGACAGTATCCTGTCTGCCCTATTGCTCAAAAAACAGGGAATTCACGTCACCTGGGTCTGTTTTGAAACCCCCTTTTTTTCTTCCAAAGCAGCACAAAATGCTGCTGATCAGACTAAAATACCACTGATAAAAGTAGATATCACCGAAGACTATATGGAGATGATGAAACATCCAAAAGCCGGGTTCGGAAAAAACATGAACCCCTGTATGGATTGCCATGCCTTGATGTTTGCAAAGGCAGGCCAACTTCTGGAAGAACAAGGATTTGATTTTTTGTTCAGCGGAGAAGTCGTGGGACAGCGACCCAAGTCCCAAAACAAAAACTCACTTCGCTATGTTGAAAAAAATTCAGGGTTTGACGGACAGATTTTACGCCCATTATGTGCAAAACGCCTGCCAGAGACCCCGGTTGAAAAAAAAGGCCTGGTTGACCGGGAACAATTAATGGATATTACCGGTCGATCCAGAAAAGTCCAGATGCAGATGGCCCAAGAATTTGGGATCAAAGAATACCCTTCCCCTGCAGGGGGCTGTCTTCTAACAGATAAAATATTTTCTAAACGCCTAAAAGATCTGATGAATGTTCAAAAAATTTATGAAACAACCGAACTTTATCTGTTAAAATACGGTCGGCATTTTCGGATAGATTCAAAAACAAAAGTCATCGTTGGCAGATCAAAACAAGACAATAAAGGCCTGATCGAATGCATGGATAAAACCTGCCACATTCTCTTGCATCATAACATCATGGCAGGGCCTGATGTAGTACTTACCGGCAATTTATCACAGGAAAACATCCAGAAAGCTGCCATGTTGTGCACCGCATACACCAAATCAAAACCCGGAGACCAGGCGCCTGTGAAAATTTTACTCAATGATCAGATTCAGGTTATAGAAGTTGAAACCAAAAAAGCAGATGATTTCAAAGAACTAATGGTCTAATAGCAAAAACTCAGGATATGGCTATTAAAAGAAACCATGGATCAGGTCAAGAATCACTCTGAGCTCTTAACTGTCCACACGCAGCCAATATATCCGCCCCTTTGCTTTTACGCGTAATGGCCGTCATATTGCTGTCCAGCAAAAAGGTTAAAAACTGATTAACCTTTTCTTTAGATGGAGATTTAAACGAACTTCCCGGATGCTCATTAAACACAATCAGATTAA
>JAWSVH010000068.1:12133-51912 GCA_033852015.1 Desulfobacula sp. | reverse complement strand
CAATTGCAGATAAGATGGTCACGCTTGCTAAAAGAGGAGATTTGCATGCCAGAAGACAGGCGCTTGCAGTTATCCGAGAGAAAGATGTTGTCCATACTTTGTTTGATAGTGTAGCAGAAAAATTTAGCTCCCGACAGGGTGGTTATACCCGTATCATAAAACTTGGACCTAGAAAAGGGGATGTTGCCTCAATGGTGCAGATCGAATTGATTTTCGATTGATATTTTTTATTTAAGATATAAATGAATTTAAAACCCTGACAATACCTTTGTCAGGGTTTTTTTTTATTCTTTTTGGCTCGGTATAATTCTTTATCTGCGGCTTTTAATAGTATTGCAGATGTATCCATTCCTTTCTCAAATACAGAAGAAAGACCATGACTTAATTGAACGTTAAACTGCGTGTCATTCGCAGTTAACGGTTCATCAATCAGTTTTTGCTTTACACGTTCAATATATTTTTGGGCCTGTTTTCTATTGGTAGAAGGTAAGATAACGACAAATTCATCTCCTGCAAAGCGGGCCACGATATCAGAATCACGTTTTAAACTATTCAAACAGTTGGCCATATGGCACAGGGCTAAATCGCCATTATCATGACCGAACGTATCATTAATGGATTTAAAATCATCCAGATCTAAAAAAAGAATGGTAAGATCAATATGATAACGTTTTGATCGTTGGAATTCTCTGTTAAGGACACGCTCCATTACACCTCTGTTTAACAGGCCTGTCAAAGGATCATGAAATGCTAAAAATTTTAATTGTTCATGGGCGGTTACATTGGATAAACAAAGGGAAACTTTTAGAGCCAGTTGCTCTAAAAGAGAGGTGTCTATACCGGGTTTAAACCGGACAATATTTACATCTGCCTGATTAAAACTTCCCACAATTTCACCATCAAGAGTGATAGGTGCGATGGCAATGGACCCAATATCTTGTGTTGATACTTCAGGAATCAATGCTTTAAACTTTTCTAAATCTTGATTTGCCAAGAGAGGTTTGAGTCGGTTTCGGGTGATTTTAATAAATTCTTCTTTGGATAAAAAAGCAGTGGATGTTTTTAAAAGTTTAGAATTTTTCATGTTTTGAAGATAGCCCGCAATACTACTTTCTTCTATAATAGATATCCAGGCAAAGGGGACCGAAAATTTTGAACTGATTTCTGATAATAGTTGTTCTATAAAATCATGGAAATTTAAAATCGTTAAAATACTGATCTCAATTTCATGAAACTTTCTGGCAATAATTTCATTATTTTTTAATCGCTCTAAGACAGAATTTGGAATGCTCATAGGATTCTTTGCATAATTATAATTGTTATCTTATACTAGGTATGTTTATGGCGATTGTCTGGAAAAGTCAATGATAAACACAGGCAGAGGGCATGTAACTTCTTATCTGGTTCTTGACAAAAAGTGTAATATCGTTCTATTTTAATTCAGAATTCCGGTTATCTCCTTAACGTTTATCTTAAATTTTCCAATCGTAAAATAAGAAACAGGAGTCTAAAATGGTAATGAAAATATCTCTTGAGCAGGCAAAGCAAATGGCATTGGATTATATGAAAAAAGGGTATCATTGAGGTCCCGCTGTCCTGCAAGTTATGTGGGAAGCATATGACATGAAAGATGAAAATTTGTTATGGGCGGGTATTCCTTTTATGGGCGGTATCAGTGGTGAAAATAACGCCACTTGTGGCGCGGTGGCCGGAGCTGCAGTAGCCTTTGGACTTGTTCACCGTACGCCGTTGAAAAATAAAGAAAAAGCAAAGGCTGCAAGAAACAAGGCCAGGCTTCATTCCAGCCGACTTGTTAAAGATTTTATTGACAAATTTGGCCATGTAAATTGTCAGGACCTTTTGCAAATTGATTTTTCTGTTCCCGGAGCGTATCAAAAATTTCAAAGTTCTGGGATTGCAGATAAAAAATGTTATCAATATGTTAATTTTATTATTGAAAAATTTTATGCGTTTGAAAATGAATAAACAGCCGTTCGAATTTGAATTATTGTATTAGAATATTGGGTCAAAAGGGAATTGGAATAATGATCAAAACAGATAAATCGAGCAACAGCAGATTGGTTCAGTTTGCAGCATTTGTGATTATTGTGGCGGGTATGAAGGCGGCAACACTCTTAATTGTCCCTTTTTTACTGGCAGGATTTTTGGCCATTATATGTACCCCTCCACTGTTTTGGATGCAAAAAAAAGGGGTGCCAAGCATGTTGGGTATTTTGATTCTCCTTGTGGGCGTTATTGTAGCTCAAATCATTCTTGTTACGTTGGTGTCATCATCGGTCTCTGATTTTTCCCAAAATATTCCTTTTTATCAAGATCGGTTAAAAACTCTGACGTATGATAGTCTACTGCTGCTTTCCCGGGTTGGCGTGGAGTTCGAAACTGAAAAACTTGCCCAAATTTTGAATCCCAGTCGTATTCTTAAACTTGCTGCAAATTTGCTTAATGGGCTTGGAGGGGTATTAACCAACACTTTTTTCGTTTTTTTAACCCTGATTTTTATTCTTTCAGAAGCTGCTGGGTTCCCGAATAAATTACGTGCAATTTTAGATGACAAACATTCAGACCTTGAAACATATTCCCAGATAACCGCCGGTGTTAATAAATATCTTGGGATTAAAACACTGACCAGTTTAGGAACAGGTATCGTTATTGGCATATGGCTGGCTGTTCAGGGAGTGGATTTTCCGGTGATGTGGGGAGTCTTTGCCTTTTTGCTGAATTATATTCCGAATATCGGTTCAATTATTGCGGCCTTTCCAGCAGTCCTTTTAACGCTTATTCAGTTGGGACCCGCATCCGCTGCAATTGCAGCGACAGGTTTTTTGATTGTGAATATTGTGGTGGGTTCTGTGATTGAACCTAAAGTGATGGGGCAGGGTACAGGGCTTTCTGTTCTTGTGGTATTTTTATCATTGGCATTCTGGGGATGGGTTTTAGGGCCTGTTGGGATGTTGCTTTCGGTGCCTTTGACCATGGCCGTTAAAATTGCATTGAGCAAAGGGGAGTCAACCAAATGGCTCACGATATTATTGGGATCCAATAAAGAAGCATCCCGAATGGTTTAAATGGGGGAGCTAAATAAGGGGTTGCCTGATTTAAGGTTATTTGGCAGAACCGGAGATATTGAACAGTAAGGTCCCTTTTTTATATTTTGGGCCACCAATGGTGATGCTGCTGTTATTTTTTAAGTCCACCTGGGTTTTAAAAATTATTCTATTCCTTTTTCGGATAAGAATCTGATACCGAATTCTTTTACCTTTCATCTTTAAAGCAATGACCTCTAATGTTCTTTTTGCTGGAAGGCTAACCTGGCCATGTTGACCAAAATTCAAATTTAGTTTTTCAGCCTTTAATAATTTGTATGAGGTGAACTTAATGACAGATTCCAGTTCTGAAATAATGGATTGTAGAGCCGGGTCAACATAATTTGAGTCTGTTGAGGCGTGAATGACTTTGATATCTGTCAATACTGTATTTTTTGCACAAACTGGCTGAATAAACAGGCATATTAATCCTGTGATTACGAATAAGGTTTTTATAAATCTACGCATGACCCTCCTTTTTTTTATATCAAGTCTCAGTGAACCAGATAATGGTATGTCTTTTCTTTTGTGTTTCAATAATCATAACGGAAGCAAAATCTGTGTCAACAGATTTTACTATGGCACTGGGCCCTGGAGAAGAGAAAATCGTGTCTTGGAAGGTAAAAAGGCTAATCATAATAACAATAGCAAAAGATGCTAACTTCAAATATAGGTGTGATGAGCTTGTTTTGGGTTTTTGCATCGCCTTGTGCAGATGTGTTTTAATCTGTTGGGTGTCAATCTGAGAGATTTGCTGTTCGGTATGATTCGAAAATGTAGTAGACATTGCCATATAATTTTGGACGATGGCATTACAGTCTGTACAATGTAAAAGGTGTTTTTCCAGTGCCTGATACTTTTCAAGGGAAAGTTCGCTGTCAATAAATCTGCTGATCTCTTCACTGGTATATTTGTCACAAGAATGGTTTGTCATTTCTTATTCCTCCTATTACTGGGTCAGTTTTAAGGCTGTGCTGAGCTTTTTTCGGGCTGAATAAAGCCGTGAACTGACCGTACCCATCTTGATGTCCAAGGTCTGTGCTATCTGATCGTATGGAAGCCCTTCAACCGTATTTAATAAAAAGACGACTCGTAATTTTTGGGGCAGTTTTTTGATGGCTTCCATTAAATTTGCTTCATATTGTTTTTCTCTGTATAGCATTTCAGGGTTACTGCCTTTTTGACTTTCTTTTATTAAATTTTTATCATTTTCTGATTCTATGGATGCATGGTGCCATTTAAACCTTCTTTTCCATTTCCTTTTCCAATTTAAGCAGTGATTTATGGTAATCTTTCTTAACCATGTGGCAAGGCTTGAATCCTGCCTGAAGGTGTGGATGTTTTTGAATACGCTGACAAATACATCCTGAACCACCTCCAGGCTATCTTCATGGTCTAAGGTGATGCCGTAGGCGATTTTCAAAAGTCTGTTCTGGTATTGGGAGACAAGACGGTCAAACGCCCATTGCTGTCCTTTTTTAAGCCTTTGAACAAGTTCCTGTTCATCTATTATCTCTGTGTTGCTTTTTTTAGTGTTCGCCATAAATCACATGTTTAAAATGTGTTTTGTTAATATCTTGCCCGCACTCTTTCGTGTCTGTAATATCCTTCTCTTATCAGAATTTTTCGATAACTTCCACCAATCCAATGTCCTCGTCGATTATAGTGACCGGGATTCCATCTTTTTTCAAAAACAGGACCGACCCATATTTTTTCGACTCTCCAATGTCTTCTGGATCTATGAGATTTATAGTATCTGTTATCTCTTTTGTTACTGGCATATTTAGATCTGCGGTCTCGAGAATTATGGTTTCTTGAGTGATTGGATCTATATTTAGGAGGTGCATCTCGATGAATGTCATTGTAGATAGCGGCACCCAAAAGGGCAATCCCTGTTCCTATAGCGAATCCTTCGAGGGTATGGCGTCTTGCAGCGCCCGCATGCGCAGAGATTGTGGTCAGACAGATAAACAGTATTGCAGCAGTTGTGATAGCGATTGTTTTTTTCATTTTCTTATCCTCCATCCTATTGGTTGTTAAACAATAATATAAATATTTGTTGTTCTGTTAACCAATGACACCAGTAAAAGAAATATGTTCGAATTTTTTTTGAAAAAGAAAGGAAGTGGTGCTATCAACCAGTTTTATCCAATAGTTCTATCCACCGATGGATGTCATGTGAGAAATTGGAATATCTTTAGAAGATAGATCTGAAAGGCCATGGAAGGCAGGTTTTTGAGTTAAAGAATTGCGGATGATTTTTTTGAGTGCATCATCTGTGGCATTGTTTCTTAATGGAGTGATAATATCTTTTTCATAATTGTTTAGCAAACAGGGCCGTAAGGTTCCCCTGGATGTCAATCTTAAACGATTGCATTCAGAACAGAAATGTGAGCTGATGGGTGTGATAAAACCGACAATGCCTTTGGCCCCTTGGATTTTATATTTTTTTGCAGGACCGTCATGTTCTGTTCGCTCACAGGAAATGAGTTTCCCATACTTGGATTCAATTTTATCCATAATTTCTTTGGTTAATATCTGCTGTTCTTTTTCAAGGGCTTGATCACCCATGGGCATATATTCAATAAAGCGAATATGAAAAGGGTATTTTAAGGTTAGAGCTGCAATGTTCTCAATTTCATGGTCATTGACGCCTTTTAGGATGACCGTGTTTATTTTTACCGGTGTAATACCCAGATTATGCGCGCAAATAATGGCATCCCAAACCCTGTTAAATTCATCTTTTTGAGTAATTTTTTTGAAGATTGAAGGGGTGAGGGTGTCTAAACTGAAATTTAAACGCTTAATACCAAACTGGATCAGCTGCTGTATCTTTTCTTTGTTTAATAATGCGCCATTGGTGGTGATGGAAATATCTTCCAGGCCATCGATGGCGCACAAGGTTTTGAGAAAAGAAAAAATGCCTTTTCTGACAAAGGGTTCTCCGCCTGTGATACGCACCTTGGATATGCCAAGTTCACAGGCCAGTTGTGTTATTTTGAGAATCTCTTCATATCGTGCAATCTTTTCATGGTCAATAACCTTGAAAGGTGAAGACGGAACACAGTACCGGCATCTGAAATTGCACCGGTCTGTGATTGAGATACGAAGATAATTTATTGGGCGATTGCCTGCAATCATAAGTTTAAAGCAACTTAGTTATCGGGTGTGAAATGTGCTAAAATAGAATCGACAAGACCCGGAATAGTATACTCTTTAGCCTCAATATCCGGTGCAATTCCCAAGGATTTTGCTGTATCCGATGTGATGGGTCCAATACTGGCGACAAGGACATCTTTTAGCAGGTTTTTGCTGTCATCTGACTCTAATTGTGACATGAAATTAGACACTGTGGAAGAACTGGTAAAGGTCACGGCATCGATTTGTTTGTCTTTTAGCAAAGAGAACAGCTCTTGTTTCTTGTCGGTATTTATGTGGGTTTCATAGGCCGTTACTTCATTAACCATTGCCCCCATTTTTGTGAGTTCTTCAGGAAGGATCGTTCTGGCAACTTTTGCCCGGGGGAGCAGTACTTTCTTGTCTGCAATTTCAACGTTTGAGAAAGCATCTATCACACTTTCTGCCCGATATGTCTCCGGCAGGATATCAGATATAATACCGTAATCTTTTAAGCGTTCTTTGGTGACAGGTCCGATGCATGCAAATTGAAGATGACCCAGAACTCTAACATCTTTTCCCATATCATATAGGGTATCAAAGAAATATTTAACCCCGTTGACGCTGGTGAATACGAGCCAGTCATAGGAGTCGATATCTTTAATAGATTGTCTTAAAGGTTCCAGATCCTGGGGAGGTGCAATTTCAATGGTGGGGATTTGGATACAATTGGCGCCCAATTTTGATAATTGTGAGACAAGATCACTTGCTTGGGCTCGAGCCCGGGTGATTACAATTCGTTTGCCAAATAACGGACGGTTATCAAACCAGGCCAGTTCATCCCTTAAGGAGACCACATGCCCAATCACAATAATAGCAGGCGATTTCAGGTTTGCTTTTTTGACTTCATCAACAATGGTTTCAAGGGTACCGGTAACTGTTTGCTGTTTGGCGGTTGTTCCCCAACGGACGAGGGCTACGGGCGTATCAGATGCTTTGCCATTTTCCATCAGGTTTTTAGTGATGTTTGCCAGATTCTTTACTCCCATCAAAAAAACAAGGGTGGCATCTGATTTCGCAAAGATATCCCACTGCATTCGGGAATCTTTTTTTGTGGGATCTTCATGTCCGGTAATAAAGGAGACAAAAGAGGAGTGGTCCCTATGGGTTACCGGGATTCCTGCATAGGCGGGTGCGGAAATGGCAGAGGTAACTCCGGGAATAACTTCATAGGAAACGTCTTGGCCTAAAAGCATTTGGGCTTCTTCGCCGCCTCTTCCAAAAACAAAAGGGTCTCCGCCTTTTAGCCGGGCAACATCATGCCCTTCTTTGGCTTTGTCCACCAGGAGCTGGTTAATTTTGTCCTGGGTCAATGTATGGTCGCCCCCTTTTTTGCCCACATAAATGATCTGGGCATCAGGTTTGGCGTAGTTGAGTAAGAAAGGAGACGCAAGGTAGTCATAGACAACGACTCCTGCATTTTCAATGCATTCTTTTGCCTTTATGGTTAAAAGACCCGGATCACCAGGGCCTGCACCAATCAAATATACTTTGCCTGTTTTATTCGTCATTTGTCGTCAACTGCTCCAATATTGTTTTTCCGCCTTTTTCAAGAACCAGTTTTGCCAGTTCCCGGCCGGATTCTTCTACTTTATCAATCGGGGAGATTGCATGTTCTTTGACCATAGCTTTCCCATCTTCAGATGCGACAACTGCCGTCATGTGGATAATCTTATCGTTAATTTTTGCATAACAGGCCACTGGAATATGGCAGGACCCCTCAATCTCTTTTAAAAAAGCCCGTTCTCCTGCAACACAGACCTGGGTGTCATGGTGATTAAGTTTTTTCATAATCAAAGAGATATCAGCGTCATTTTCTCGTGTTTCAATGCACAATGCACCTTGACCGACGGCCGGTGTCATGGTTGATTCATCCAGATATTCGGTGATTTCATTTTTAAGCCCCAGGCGTCTGAGTCCTGCTGCAGCAAGAACAATGGCGTCAAATTCACCGGATTTAAGCTTTTTGATTCTGGTGTCCAGGTTGCCTCGGATATCAGTAATGGTGACGTCAGGGCGTACATGTTTTATCTGGGAGGCGCGCCGGAGACTTGATGTGCCAATTTTTGCGTCTTTTTTATAGTCGGCAAGAAGAGAACCATCTTTTGAAATGAGAACATCAAACGGGTTTTCCCGTTCAGGGATAGCGCCGATAATCAGGCCGTCAGGCAGAGTTCCCGGCATATCTTTCATGCTGTGAACTGCGATGTCTATTTTTTTGTTCAGCAGGGCACTTTCAATTTCTTTGACAAACAGTCCTTTTCCACCAATCATGGCCAACGGGCGATCGGTAATTCTATCCCCGGTGGTTTTGATAATATTTAATTCAACCGTTAAATTCGCAAACAGTCGTTCGATTTCCGATTTGATATAATTGGCCTGCCACAGGGCAAGTTGACTTCCCCGAGTACCGATAATAATTTTATTTTTCATAAATATTATCCAACCCCACAGGAGGAGCAACTGGAGGAAGAACAGCTCCCACATGCGGAAGCTCCTGCAGATGATTTAACCTGGGGGGCTCCGTCAGCTCCAGATGATTTTGAAATAAAGCCACAGGCAGACATCAGCCGAGACAGGTCAGGACTATCACAGGATGGACACTCGGGTTTTGTGCTGCCCATTACAAGTGTCTCAAATTTATTGCCACAGGCATTGCAATTGTATTCATATATTGGCATTTTTTTACCTCATGCTATTTTCGTATTTAATTAAACAAACCAATATAATGATTTAATAGGATATTTTCAAGTCACTATTTTTTAGTGGGCTATTATGTTATCTTGTAACATGGCGTGTAGGAAAAAATAATGACGATTTAATCTATAATGAGTTGGATTTGGGTCAATAGTAATGTCTGAAAACTATGAATAAAATATTTATAGCCACATTAAAAAACTATAGTAGAGACAACCAAGAGCTTTTCTTGAAGGCGAAATTTTTACTTGCAACTATTCTGCTTGCAATCGTTGGTCTGGCAATTACACTTGTTTATACGTGTTATACGTTTGGAGTTAGTAGTACCACTGTCTTAACACAGCTTGTCGGATTGTTGATCATGTTGTCTGCATTGACCTTTTTAATTAAAGGTAATTATTTTCTTACCGTGCATGTTGTCCTGTGTACAAGCTTTAGCGTTGTCTGGATTTTAATGTTTACGGAACCTGTCGCATCAATACTGATAAAACTGGATACGATTGTATTTATTATTGGTATAATGGCAGCCATGCCGTTGATGTTTTTTAAAACCAGAAAACCGATGCTGTTTTATTTTATTGCCAACTATGCGATTTTTATTCTCTTTATCTACTATTTATCTCAAGTCGCTGATTTAACATTTCGAGAGTATGTGGATTATACTTTTGATAATACGATTGCAATGCTTTTTGTTTTTGTGATTGGCTATAATCTTTTTACCATTTATCAACAGGTATTAGACTCCTTTCGGAAAGAACTTACAGAGAGGAAAAAAGCAGAAGATTCCCTTGAAAAATTTCGTCTGTTTTTAAGCAGTATTATTAATTCTATGCCTTCTATAATTATTGGTATCAATGAAAATTACAATATAGTTTTATGGAATGAGGAGGCAAGCAAGGTTACGGGTGTGAGCCAGAAAGCGGCATCCAATAAAAATTTGTTTGAGATCTTTTCGCAATTGAGCAGTTTTAAAGATAAAATTAACGGTGTCATGGAAACAAATACGATATCAAAGGATAATAAAAAATCACTTGTTTGTTTAGATCAAAAGATTTCCATGGATATTACGATTTATCCTCTATTCCACGATAACACCGGTGGTGCTGTTATTCGGCTTGATGATATTTCAGAACGACTTAAGATGGAAGAAATCATGATGCAGTCGGAAAAAATGCTTTCTTTAGGGGGGCTTGCAGCTGGAATGGCACATGAGATAAATAATCCATTGGCTGGAATGATGCAGAATGCTCAGGTTGCTTTAAGTCGGCTTACCCAAAATTTTCCAGGCAATGATATCGCTGCAAAAAAGGTCGGGATTACGATAGATGCTCTCAAGGCGTATATGGAGGAAAGAAAGATTATAAAGGCGCTTGAACATATTAATAATGCCGGGCGTCATGCTGCCGGAATTGTGGAAAATATGCTCAGTTTTGCAAAAAACAGTCAATCACCAGGGCAGTTAGAAGATCTGGCTGCTATTGTGGATAATGCGCTTGAATTGGCTAAAAACGACTGGAATCTCAGTCATTTGTATGATTTTAAAAGTATAAAAATTAGCCGGAAATATGATTCAGAGCTTGAACCGATTTTGTGTGAAAAGAGCAAAATACAGCAGGTTTTATTTAATATAATAAAAAATGCATCAGAAGCAATGAACCGTAATAAGATAGAGGATAGAAATCCGGAAATAATTATATGTTTGTCAAAAGAGAAAGATATGGTCCGAATTGAGATAGAAGACAATGGTCCTGGAATGGATGGTGAAGTACGCAAAAGAATTTTTGAACCTTTTTTCACAACAAAGGGTGTGGATAAAGGGACAGGTCTTGGTCTTTCCGTCTCTTATTTTATTATTGCAGAAGATCATGACGGGAAATTGGATGTGGAGTCAGTTTTGGGAAAAGGAACAAAATTTATTATTTCCCTTCCGATTTCAAAAGAAGGGCAGATAAAATAAAAAAATATTTCTAAAGTGATTCAATTACGCCGGCGGCGATCAGAGGGATTAAGATTTCGTGATGTCCCACAATACTTATCCCGCGTCCTTTGCCAAGAGTAGGCCGGTTGACCACATTTGTCATGGGCCGGTAATGGCGGATAAAATCAAGATTGACGGTGGTGAAATCATTCACAATATGTCCAATATTTCTGACCAGTGTAAGGGCTTTTAAAAAGACTTCCGGCAGAATAACTGCAGATCCGGCATTAATAAAGACACCATTTTCAAGTTCGGCAATATGTGAGGCAAATTCTTTAAAATCATGGTGAGAGGCTTTACCGCATGCTGCTGCATCAAAATCCGGATGCATGTGGACAATATCTGTTCCGATGGCCACATGAACGGTAACGGGGATATCAAGTTTTGCACATATGGCCGTCAGGCTTTTATCTTTGAAATTAAGGTTTTCTTTGAGAATCATTTCTCCCACCGCTTTTCCAAGACCAATGGACTGTTTATCAGCATCTTTAATTGCCTGGTTAATAAAAGCGGATGTTTCTTTGGCCATGCCGA
This sequence comes from Desulfobacula sp., assembly GCA_033852015.1. Taxonomy (GTDB): domain Bacteria; phylum Desulfobacterota; class Desulfobacteria; order Desulfobacterales; family Desulfobacteraceae; genus Desulfobacula. The sequence goes on along the minus strand of JAWSVH010000068.1, from coordinate 40,422 downwards.
AACTGCCATTGCCAATAGATTGGGCGACATCTTCGGATGTTCCACCGGTCAGAGCCGTTTCCAGATCGTGGATAATACCGGAACCGTTCATGGCAATCAGGGTTAATACTTTTTTTTCCATCAAATCAATTACAATGGGTGACATCCCGGTTTTGATGACATGGCCTCCCATGGCAAAACATACCCGATGCTTGCTTTTGGTAGCAGTGCTAATCGCGCTGATTACATGGCGAAGATCGTTGCCGGCCAGGATGGTGGGCAGGGTATCGAGAAAGTCATTAAAACTGCCGTTTTTTTTCCAGGGTTTTGAAAAATCCTTTACATTAACTGTACTGTGCCTCTCCTTGATGGAGTAGGTGCTGAGTTTTGTATAGTCTAAATTTTTAAATTTAAGATTTTTAATTGAATCCACCATCGAATATAATCCTTTCTGAAAGGTCGCACAGGATATGGGCTAAAAGGATATGAACTTCTTGTATCCTTGCTGTGGTAGCACAATCTACACAAAAGGCAAAATCGCAGGATTGTTTAAGCTGGCCTTTGTTGCCTGAAAAGCCAATGGTCACAAGCCCCATCTGCTTTGCTTCCCGCATGGCTTTAACCACATTTGGAGAATCGCCGGAAGTGGAAATACCAAGGGCAACATCTCCTTTTTGCCCAAGCGCCTGAATTTGCTTTAAAAATATATCATCAAATGAGTAGTCATTACCGATGCTGGTAATAACAGAGGTGTCTGTGGTTAGTGCAATACCGGGAAGGGGGCGTCTTTCCATCTGGAATCGGTTTATGAATTCTGCGGCGATATGCTGACAGTCTGCTGCACTGCCGCCGTTCCCGAATAACAAAATTTTGTTTCCTTGCTCAATTGTTTGAGCCATGGTGGTTGCGCAGGATTCTATTTGATCGATGTTTTGATCAAAGAATTGTTCTTTGGCTTTGATGCTTTCTTTAACACTTTTTTGAATGATATTTTTCATGGGTGATTTTTTTATATTTCCATTTGTCAGGCTGTTTTTATGGTTTCTTTCGGGGTGCCTATTTCTTCTATTTTGGTTTTAATAAATGTTAACCGATTTTTAAATACTTTATTTTTAGGCTCAAGGGCAACACTGTTCTGGGCAAATGTTAACGCAATATTTAAGTTCTTTTCTTGAAGCGCCATAGATTTGGCATATCCAGACAAGGATGCTGCATCAGAGGGCTGAAGTTTGATGGCTGCATTGAATGCCTGGGCAGCTTTATCTGGTTGCTTTTTCCCAAGATAAAGCTCTCCTTTCATCCTGAATACAAGCCCGGAGTTGGGATTGATTTGTTCGGCGGCTTTCAGGTGAATAAGTGCTTGGTCTTCTTGTTGTTTACCCTGGAGAAGATGGGCCAGCAAAAGTTCAACTTCAAAGATCTGGTCGTTTATACCATGCGCTTTTCTTAAGTAGACAATGGCTTTATCCACATCATCATGGATTTTATTGAGTAATCCAAGATTATATACCACCATCACCTCGCTGGGGTTGGTTTTCATCGCATTTTCAAACTGTTCTTTGGCTTTGTCTAACTCTCCCATAACGCCATAGCAGACCCCCAGGCTATTTATCAAATTAATATCCTTGGGTTTGATTTCAAGTCCTGTTTGATATTCTTTGATGGCAAGGTCATGCTTATTGAGTTGGTAAAGTCGATCTCCACTGATGTTAAGGGAGGTTGCATCGAAATGGATTAAGGTGTCCGGCCCAAAAAAAGCAGCATGGTCAATGGCTTTTAAAGCATTATTAAACGTCTGAACTTTAGAAAATGTATGAAAAGGGAATTTAGCTACTCCCATAAGAATGTCAGCTTTGAGTGAAGATTGGATTTTTTCTTTTAAAGAGACCAACAGTCTGGAGGCTTTTTTTTCATTATCATAATCCCAGAATGCCAATGCAAAAGAGGTGTCGCTTAAACTTTCCCAGATGCCTCGACCGTGATCCAGAAAAGAGGTAAACGTGGCTTCAAAGGTGTCTTTTGATTTTTCCTTAAGGGTATCAGAGACTTCTGATGAGATTTCTATGACTGCACACAGAAAATTTTCTCCATGAATATCTGATTTTAAAAGTCGTTTTTCAAAGGCCTGGATCTGGACCGGTTTGTCTAAGAGCATGTCACCAAAGTAGGTTTCAGGTGGTTTGATGGTTGAATCATCAGCGTCTGTTTTTAGAAAATGAATTTCTTTTGAAGAAAATTTACTTGTCATTTTTTTACCAGTATCTTGGCTAAGGTTAATGCAATAAAGGGTTCCTGGCCGGTTTGGATTGTTCTGGGGTCTAAAATATATTTATTGTCTTCAATCCTTGCGATGATCCTGTGCTCAGAAAGGCGCATGGCTCTTTCAAGTTGGGATACCGAAAGCATTTTGGGCTCAATGGTAATACAACGGGTCGGAAGTTTAAGCTCAGGAAAGGATCCTCCTCCAGGTCGAGATGTCATTTCTTTAGCATTTACGTTGGCAACGGTGCCAATAGCCGCCTGGATTATTTTCAATAAGTGATCTGCTTTTTTGCAGATATCTTTAAAGGGAATTGTAAGCATTCTTAGTGTCGGTATGGTCTGAATCGCCTTTTTCTCATCCCGGTAAAGTTTTAATGTGGATTCCAAGGCTGCCAGTGTCATTTTGTCAATTCTCAGCGCGCGGGTTAGTGGATTTTGTTTAATTTTATCAATTGCAGCTTTTTTCCCGATAATAATTCCAGCCTGGGGACCCCCTAAAAGTTTATCCCCGCTAAAAGTGACAATATCGGCACCGGAATTAACTGAATCGGAGATGGTGGGTTCTGGTGCAAGTCCATATTTTGAAAAGTCTATCAAGGTCCCGGAACCAAGATCCTCCATTACCGGTATGTTTTCTTGTTGTCCAAGCGCCACAAGCTCTTTTAAAGTAACACTTTTTGTGAACCCTTCAATCTTATAATTGCTGGCGTGTACTTTTAAGAACAACCCTGTATTTTCACACACGGCATTTTCATAATCTTTCAGATGGGTACGGTTTGTGGTGCCGACTTCTTTTAGAATACATCCGCTTTTCTCCATTACATCTGGCACCCTGAAGGAACCGCCGATCTCAACCAGTTCTCCTCTTGAAACCACCACTTGAGTATTTTGTGCAATCGTATTCAGGGCAAGTAAAACAGCTCCCGCATTGTTATTGACCACAATCGCGCTTTGGGCACCGGTCAGTTCACAGATCAGGTCGTCTACAGCCTCATATCGAACACCTCGTTTACCGGTTTGAGTATTGAATTCAAGATTAGAATAGGATCGGGCAATGGCTTGGATATTATCTAACGCATCATCGCATAAAAGGGCCCGGCCAAGATTGGTATGAAGAACCACACCGGTTGCATTGATTACATTAACCAGTCTGGGATTGATTTTTTTTTGGGACTGAGTATGGATTTTTAATAGGATTGCATCATTGTCAATGGGAGTTTCAATGTCTTTTATAATATCGTCGCGTAGATGGTTCAGAACATTTCTTGTGCAATCAACGATGACACTTCTTGGGATATCGGAAAATTGTTCGTCTTTTAGGGCAAGCTCAAGAAGATAGTCCACTCCCGGAAGCGTTTTAAGCATGTTGTGTTTGTTTGATGAAGTCATGCTTTTTGCCTTTTTTCAGGTAATATGTTGTCAGCGCCAAATGCATTAATAGGAATGGCATCAACCAGTTCCGGGATATCCTGGGCAGTAAAACCACAATGGTTAAGGGCTGAGATAAAATCTTCCGGTTGCATTCTTTCAAGGTCAAACCCTGTACTGAATTTTTCCATTATAAAATCTGCTAAGTGGATGATATTCACCAGGTCTTTTTGTTTTCCTGCTTTTGTTGGCGTATGGTGATATTGAATCACTTTGGATAAAGCATCTGAAAATTGCCACTTTTTAGCTAAAATACCACCGGCTTCACAATGTGTGATGCCCAACAGTTTTTTCTCAGAATCTAAGAAGCTTTCATTTTTCTGGGTCAGCCTTCTAAAAAAAAGAGGGGTACTATCTGCAACATATTGGTCCAGGACAACTTTTCCAATATCATGGAGTAACCCTGCGGTGTACGCAATTTTTAGCAAAGGAGATTCTAATTTAAGTGCAATTTTTTCAGATAGAGTTGCGACCCCGACAGCATGAAAGAAAAGACCGCCTTTGCATAGTGAATACCCGGATACCCCGGTTTGGTCATAATAGGTGTTCACTGCAGCGGTAATGACGGTTTTGACAAGCATTTCTTCTCCCATGAGAAGCACGGCATCTTTTAATGTCTCAATTTTCACCATTCCTGCAAAAAGGGCAGAATTACATAGTTTTAATGTTTGGCCGGATAAGACTTGATCTTTGGCTAGTTCATCGGTGATCTCTGTAACGTGGTGACGGGATGTCTGAAACATCCTGAAAATTTTTAAGGCCGTCTGGGGAATTGGTTTGAGCTGTTCAATTGTGCTGAAAATATCATCCAGTGATGGGGCCTTAAAGTTCGTTTTGTTTTTGGCGGTATATTCCCAAGCAGGTTTAATACAGGTGTCACCGGTGTTCATGTCCAATTCCAGGGTACAGGTGAAAAATCCACCGGTTTCTGATTTGAGGATTTTGATACCATGGGTTTTAACGATGGCGGTGGCAATGTCTGCAGATCTTCCGCCAATATCTAAATTCATGTCCTGCTGGCTGATAGGTCCGACAAGAGCACCACCGGCAATGCTGGCCTTCAAATTTTCAGGCTTTGCTCCCAGTTTAATTAACTCATTTATTAACAGAGGCAAACCGGTGGAGGCATATTTTTCTGGGGAATCTATAGTTGACATGGTGGGGGGTTCAGGTAGCAGAATATGGATGATACCGCCGATATGGGTTTTGTCATCATACAGGGCCACACCAAGACAGGTCCCTAAGTAAGACTGGTAGATGTTGGTCTGCTTTTTGCCAGATTTGAATTGGCCAGCTGCAACATGTTCAAGTGTTTGATATGTCATATTTCTTTTATTGCCTTTATATTCCCTACATAAGATCAGTTTTTTTTAAATATCATTAATTCTCTCAAGGTTTCAACCCTTATCTTTTACTGTCAATCAAGTTTTTTTAAATTTGTACCGATATCAATTATTAAAGTAAATTCAATTGCTAAAGGGGTCGTAATATGAAAATTCTGGCATCTGATATGGTTTTTTCATCTGATCATCAATTTGAACAATTAGATGCGTCATTGAATGAAAAATCCTCAAAGACTCGTTCCTTTAAGAGAAGACAAGCGTTGCCTGATATAATGAACAGTGGAACCATGCTGGTTGATCGGGTCAGTATTTCACAAACCCGGAGCCATGAGTACCAGGCCAATTATGCAGCCGAAATAATATCCAGGTCTTTGGTAACCTCTTCGTCGTCCGAGGACGTTATTTCCTATGAGCAGCAATATGCCGTGGAAAAGTTGATTGGTGGTATGATTGAAAAAGACGTTATTATCAGCAATATAAGGGACAAAGAAGATGTTATCCTTCGGGATGGTGATAGCATACAAGCCGATGGAGCCACCACCCGACAACGTTTGGGACAATCTCAAAGCCTGGGATGGGAGATGTCGTTAAGGCAGACAAATATTCATTTTGAAGAAGAACATGTGTCTGTATCTTCTCTGGGTCAGGTTACAACGCAGGATGGTCGAAAAATTGAATTTTCTCTTGATATGTCAATGGATCGGGCATTTGTATCCCGGACTCAGGAAGAAACACTGATTCAACGTTTCCAGCAGCAAATAAATTTAACAGACCCTCTGGTAATAAGCCTTGACGGGAAAGCACCTCAACTTTCTGATGTTCAATTTGAATTTGATCTGGACTCAGATGGTCAGACACAGATGGTTAATTTTGTAAATTCCGGAAGTGGTTTTCTGGCTTTTGATAGAAATAATGATCAGGTGATTAATGATGGATCAGAACTTTTCGGTCCGGGTACTGGGAACGGTTTTGGAGAACTTGCAGCGTTCGATGATGATCAAAACAATTGGATAGATGAAAATGATGCGGTTTTTTCAAAACTGTCTGTCTGGACCCGCAATGAGGATGGCCAAGATCAATTAATTTCATTGAAGGATGCGGGTGTCGGGGCCATCTCCCTGGATTATGCTCAAACACAGTTCAATATGACAGCATCAGACAATACGTTGCAAGGTCAACTTAAAAGTTCAGGCATCTTTTTATTTGAAAATGGGAATGTGGGATCTGTTAGTCAGGTTGATCTTGTCTCTAATCCAGTCCAAAGAGATATTCAAAAAGAAACAGTTATTCACGCTTCACCTATAGAAGAACCTGTTAACTTTTCACAGGTAGGAGGAACTGAAACAATTGCTGGAAATGATCAATCTCAAGAAGCTGCAAATCCTTTGAAAGAATTGCTTGATCGCATCGAAGAATTAAAAGAGAAGATGGGGCGGTTTTACGAAGGAATGAATTTGATGGAGCCTGGTAATCGCCGTAAAAGATCGAGGTTCGGTCATTATAAACCAATGAATATAGATTCAAATTTTATTTCTGGGTATAATGGTGGACCGATTCGTTCTCGTAGGCGTCGCTATATTTGATCGTCAGATCTGATTTTTAGAATCCGATTGTCAGGCCCGATTTTTAGGACGGGTCCAATTTTGCAATAATTTTATTTTTTCCAGCTTCTTTGGCTTTGTATAGGCAGGTGTCAGCATCCGGCACCAGTGTTTCAGGTTTAGATGTTTCAGGAAAAGAGGAGACCCCACCGCTGATCGTTTGATATATTTTGTGTTCAGAAATGGATTTTGTACTGCAGAATCGTTTTATCTTCTCACTGTTTTTTGTGGCATTGGCAAGATCGGTTTCAGGGTAAATAATACAGAATTCTTCCCCTCCATATCGACATGGGATAGCATTTCCACTTACGTTATCAATGATTATGGATGCAATTTCTTTTAACACGGTATCTCCAATATCATGGCCGTATTGGTCATTGATCTGTTTAAAGTTGTCCAGATCGATCATCAAAAAGGAAAGGTTTGTTCCATTGGTTTGGGCCTTTGAAATTTGGTCTTTTAAGGCTTTATCAAAATAACGTCGGTTCATCAGGCCAGTTAATTTGTCTTTGTATGCAAGCGATTCCAGGATTCTGTTTTTCTGAACCAACTCATCTTGCAGTTTTTTTAATTTAATATGGTTCTCAATACGGGCTTTTACTTCATCCCGGCCAAAAGGCTTGATGATAAACTCGGTGGCACCAAATCTGAAACATTGAAACATGATATCTGTGTCAGTTTCATCTGCAACAGCTATAATTACTGGTGAATCACTTTTTAAAAGTTTTCGAACGTGCATGCAGATATTTAATTTGTCTTCTTTGTCGGAAAGATCCAGAATGATTATGTCGGGAATACTGACGCAAAGATAGGTTTCCAGTTCATCAATTGAGCTGCAGACATTGATACTGGAATTTAAGAAATTTAATGTTTTTCTTAAGATAGCGAACAAAGTATTGTCTTTGGTCAGAATAACTGTGGTTCCGGCAGAATTTGAGCTTTCTTTAATGGATACAGATTCAATAATAGCTGCAAGCTCAGGCTGAGATACTGGTTTTTCAAGAAAATCAATTGCCCCTGCTCTAAACCCTTTTCTAAACTGTCCTTCATTTATGGTTCCACTGATAACAATGGTGGGAATGTGTTTGATCTCAGGTCCTTTTGAAAGGTTGTTGCAGAACTCAAACCCGTCCATCACTGGCATTTCAACATCAACTAAAATCAGATCCGGCAAGAGTTCAGAGGCGATTTTTAATCCTTCCAGGCCGTTGGAAGCTGTTTGGACATCAAAGTGTAAATCATTTAGATAGGCAGTCAGAGTTCTTCTTATTGCTTTGCTGTCGTCAATCACCAGGGCAATTGGTTTGGTTCTGCCGTGATGAGGATGAGAATGGTAAGCTTTTAAAAGTGTTTGTATTAAACTTTGTTGATCAAATGGTTTTAAAAGTATGGAATTGATATCTCTTAAGTCCCATTCGGATTTAACGCTTTCTTGTTTCATGGAAGTAGAAACAGTAAAAACAGCTTTGCACAGTTCAGGGTCAGACTTAATCGTCTGGGCGATTTCTGAGCCGCTTTGGAATTTTGGGAAACAGGGGCAGATAATTAATTGAAAATCATTTTGCTTTATCAGCCGATTGATATCAGAGATGGTTGAATTAAAAACGCTGACATCAAAATCGGACTCAATTAAGAACTTTTTATATATAGATGTGAGTGCTTGAGAATCTTCGATGATTGCTGTTTTGATCATAATTTAAATCAGTATCAATCCTTTATGAATTTGTAAAGTGGGAAGTTGGTATCTATGTTTTTAGATTTATTGTTAAAAATGAGTCTGTAAACTTCTGGAAATAAGGCTTTTAAATGGGTTTTGGCTTTTTTAAAAACATTGACAGGTTTTTTTGAATTAGCTATTTCTTATAAATATGTTTTATATAAAAAGAGTTTGATCCTGGTTTTGGAATAAAATCAAGGAGTGCGATTGTATAAAAAAGAAATAAAATTTTTTCAAAAGAACGGATTTACATTAATTGAGCTGATGATAGTTATTGCTATCATTGGTACTTTGGCGGGAATTGCGATGCCAAATTACGTTAGCTATCGACAAAAAGCCATAAACCTTAAAGTCATCTTAGAGATAAAATTAATTGAAAAAGAGATCACTCTATTTGAGATAGACAACGGGGGCTTGCCGAACAGCCTTGCCGATATCGGTCTGGATACCTTGCGAGATCCATGGGGAAACCCTTATCGATACCTGAACCATGCCAATGTTAAAGGAAAATCAAAAGGAGAGAAGCGAAAGAACTTGAATGATAATCCTGTAAATACAGATTACGATCTGTACAGCATGGGGCCGGATGGGAAAAGCTCAACTCCTTTTAGACCGCCCGCCAGCCACGATGACATTGTTCGCGCAAACAACGGCCTCTATGTCGGGTCTGTTTCCAACTATTGATCCAGGAGAAGTGTATGAAATTAGATCAATCATTTTTGAAAAGCAAGGTCGCCAGAAGAATTTTTATTTTGTTTATTCTCTGTGCCCTGGTACCAATCTCCGGGTTAACGGTCATCTCTTATCTTCAGGTATCAAAAGAGTTAAAAACCCAGAGCATGGAGCAGCTTTTCAATTCTGCCACAGTCCATGGACTGGCCATCAAAGAAAAATTCATACTTAATGAGACCAATCTGAAAATTCTTTCTGCCGCCTTAAAGGATACCGGCAGAGGGCCTGCTCCTTTAAATGTGGAAGAGATCCTCGGGACTAAGGCTTTAGAACGATTCAGTGCATTGGCTTTGATAAAAAAATCAGGAAAAATTAATTTGCTCTATAGTGAACTTGAGGGGTTTTCAATAGAGCTGTTGAATAAATCCATCAAACCGGACATCGGCAATACATCCATCATTTTTAAAGAGAATAATGATTTACCATCCAGTGTGTATATGGTCTTTCGTCTGAACCCTGACAATCCACAGTCAGACCACCTGGTGGGGCAGATCGAAATTGCCCCCCTGTGGGGAATCGGGTATGAAAATTTACTGCCTGCCTCGACAGACCTGTGTATTGTGACCCAATTTCGAAAAATTCTGGTCAGCTCTTTTCCTGTACCTGACACGGTATTAAACAAGGTTTTTATTAAAAATGAAGGAAAGAGATCAAACTTTTTCCACTATACTGACCAAAGCCAAGGGTATTATGTCAGTTATCGACCCTTATTTTTACAATCTGGATTTGACAGCCCGAATATTAATATTGTTCTAAGGCGCACTGAAACAGAGGTCATGCAACCGATTGCCGATTTTAAGAAGATATTTCCACTTGTCGTATTGCTGTCGGTATGGATTGTTTTGCTGTTGAGTATTTCATTCATCCGCAAGAGCCTGGATCCCCTCGAGCAGTTGAAAAAGGGGACCCTTCGACTTGCTAAACGGGATTTTAAAACCCCGGTGCAGGTGAACAGCAACGATGAATTTGAGGACCTTGCCGATTCCTTTAACTTGATGTCCCGGCAGTTGGGCAGACATTTTGAGGCGGTAACCACCCGGTCTGAGATAGATAGGGCGGTCCTTTCATCATTGAGTGTGAAAAAAATTGTGAATACGGCATTAAAACGGATGTATCTGTTTTTCTCCTGTGATTCCATCAGCATCAATATTGTGATGGATAAAAAGCCGACAACGTATCACGGATATATTTTAACGGATATTGATGTTCGCAAGACACAGGAAGAATTTTTTAATATGACCTGTGATGATCAGGAGTTGTTGATAAAAAATAAGCGTTACCTGAAAGTTGATTTGGCCCAAAAGAGTCCCTCTTACCTTGCCTTTTTGGCAATGGAAAATATGACCTCTTTTCTGGTCTTACCACTTTTCTTTGATGGGGTTTTAAAGGGCTCAGTCGCCCTTGGATTCAAGGAGAGTAAAGACCACACAGAAGAGGATCTAAATCAAGCCCGTCAGATCGCCGACCAGGTGGCGGTGGCACTTTCCAACTCTTCCCTTGTGGAAGCGCTGGAAAAGCTCAATCTCGGGACGCTTGAAGCGCTGGCACGGACAGTTGATGCAAAGTCTTCATGGACAGCTGGTCATTCAGAAAGAGTGACCCATTTGTCTGTTAAAATTGCCCAGGTGATGGGGTTGGACAACAAACAGGTGGAAACGCTAACGCGTGCGGCTTATTTGCATGATATTGGTAAAATAGGAATTCCACTTTCCATACTGGATAAACCCGATCGGTTGACAGACCAGGAGTATGAATTAATTAAAGATCATCCTTTAATCGGTGCACGTATTCTTGAGCCGATCGAGGCATATGCGGATGCGATCCCCATGGTGCGGCAGCACCATGAAAAATATAATGGGAAAGGCTATCCCGATGGCATTGCCGGTGAAAAGATCTCCATAGGTGCCAGGATAATGGCCGTGGCAGATGTGTATGATGCAGTTGCATCTAACAGGCCGTATCGACAGGGCTGGATAGAAGAAAAGGCAATAAAAATGATAACCGAGGAAGCGGGCGAACATTTTGATCCAAAAGTAGTGGATGCCTTTTTGATTGCAATCTCATCATGACGGCTCCCAATAAGCATATAAAAAATGCTCTGTTTGCAGGTTTGCTTTTGTCTGTGGGCCTATTGCTTTTTCCTACTGTTAATATCGTAATATGCATATATGTTTATAGCCATCCATATTGATATTAGTTTTAATTTTTTTCAAAATGTGAGTTTTACATGTGATTCAATTTTATCGTAATCTTTGTTATCGATATGCTCAAATGAAACTATAAAATAGCGAATATTCATTTTCAAGTTATCTGTTATGTTATACCCCACCTGAAATTCATAATCTTCGTATCCATCTCCCTCTGAAGTACTTGCTTCATAATCAGCATTTGCATAAGCAAATGAAACCCAGGCCTTATCAGTGGAAAATTTAATTACATATTCAAATACTTGGGCACCTGCATTGTTTTTAGCCGACACTTGATCAACGAGACTGAAAGAATCCTTTGCCCACAAGGGATGGTTTAAAGAATTGCCATCATCATATTTTTGATAGCTAAAACCCAATGCAACAGGACCTTTCTTAACATGTGGTATAATAACAAAAAGGTCAGCATCACTGCTTCCTGCAATATCAGCATCGACATGCTCATAAATAATCCTAACGCCATATTTTATTTTATAATCTTCCCACTCAACAACAAGGTGTGTTTCAAGACCAACAACGTTAGCATAATTATCATGATGCAGGTAGAATGGATTAAACTTCAATAAATCTATCGGCTGATATGTCATTTCTAAAAAAAACAGATAAGAACTTGCTTCTGCTCCATAAGTGCGGTCTGAACCTAAGTACTGTGAATTATTGTTCCGGCCAAAATTTTCACTATCATCATAATCAATATCCGCAAACCGTGTTATTCCACCAAAAAGAATCTCAAGTTTTTCGATCTCATTAATTCTTATATATCCACCTTCACTTTGTTTTTCATCAAGGTGGCCAACGTTCTTCCACCGGCCAATTGTAACAATTGAATCTTGTAAAAATCCATAAGATAAATACATTTCCGGTAAGGTAACATTCTTCTCTATATCCACACGATACGGGTCTGTTGTGTCATTGTCATGGTCACTATATAATTCACCATGAGCAAAAAAACGTGCCCCAAATTTAAATCTATTCCAACTAAGTGTTTCATGTTTTAATGTTAAATAGGCATTTGACCATCCATAGCTTGAATTATCAGCATCTGCAGATGTAAATTCAAAATAATTACCAATAATAATTGAAACATTCCCCTTCGTAAAGGCTTCTTTAACGGTATCAACTTCTTTAGCAATACATACATTTGCTAAGGATATTATAAAAAGAAAGATTAAAAAACTGCACTTATTGCGTAGGATAAAGGTTTTTTTAATCATAATGCTCACCTTTATTTAGTGGAAAAAACCTAGCTTATTTATTTTATATAAATTAAATTACCAATGATAATAAAAAATATCGAGGGCTTAGTCAATCTCGAAAACTCCTTTGTCATAATAGTACACTCCTGATTTAGCGGCCGGGATTAAAATTCAAGATTGCTTATATGCTGTTTTTGCTTGTGTTTGTCTTGAAGAAAACGAAAGGTTCTATTGCTATATCCCTGTTTCTATATTAATTTACAGGTTCAAATACAGGGAAAGAGAATGATGAGATTTATATTTTTTGTGATGCTGGCAGGGGCGGTACTTTTTTCAAGTTGTAAAACAATGGAACCAGAGCCAGACGTATCTTTGCTTCTAACTCTTCCTGAAAAATTTTCCACAAATACGAAAAAAGATGATTCTCCCAGCAACTCTGTTGGTAAGGTTTCTGGCCAATGGTGGTCTTTTTTAGGCAGTGATGAACTTAATAACCTAATCGATCATGCATTGACGCATAATTTTGATTTAAAAGCTTTAAATGCGCGTCTTGCTCAGGCCCAGGCAAATATTTCCAAAGCAGATGCTGCTTTTTTCCCAAGTCTTAATTTTTCATTTGGCGGGCAAAAAAAAGGGACCCAGGTTAAAAAAGAATCAAGCAGCAGTTCCCAATATGATGGCAGCCATTCATGGGATAGTTCATTGACCGGCTCTTACACACTGGATGCCTGGGGTGAGACCAAATCCGCTGAACAGGCAACAGTATCGACGTATAAAGCAGTTTCCCAGGATTTAAATACTGCTACGCTTGAATTGACAGCAAAGATTACCCAAATTTGGGTGGATGTCATTGCGGTTAGAAATAAAAAGCAGATTCTGGATCAGCAGATTAAAACCAATAACACCCTTTTGAAATTATTAAAACTCAGGTTTGTTAACGGCCGTGCAACGGCCCTGGAAGTTTCTCAACAGCACGAAGCTTTGGTTGAAGCAAATTCTCAAGTGCCCTTACTGGAAAAACAGGAGCAAATTTTATTGAATGCTTTGGCACTTTTGTCTGGCAGCACAAGTGCGGGCACCCTTTCGTTGGAGACAACACAATTGCCAGACGCAGCGTTACTTCCTAAAATCGGTATCCCATCTGACCTGTTGGAAAACCGATCGGATATCCAGGCGGCAAGAATGCGCCTGACTTCTGCTCAGTGGGAAATAAAGGTGGCTAAAGCAGACCTGTTGCCATCCTTTAATTTGACTGCCCAGGCTCTTTTTTCAAGTGGAAAGCTGGACCTTTTGTTTCATAATTGGGTGGCCTCTCTTGCTGCAAGTGTTGCAGGGCCATTGTTTGATGGTGGGGTGCGCCGGGCGGAAATTGATCGGGTAAAAGCTGTTGCGCAAGAGCAGGTAAATCTTTATGCTGCCGTTGTGGTCAAAGCGGTATTTGAAGTTGAGGACAGTCTGATCAGTATACAAAAACAAGACGAGTATGTCTGGTTGTTGGAACAAGAGCTGGCGGTGACAAAAGTGACGTTGAGGGATGCGCGTGTGCAGTATCAGAATGGTCAGAGCAGTTATTTGAATTATTTAATTGCCCGTGCAGGTCTCCAACGACTGGAAAGACAATTGGCAGGCGAACGGGCGATTCGTATACAAGAGCGGATCTCGCTTTATAAAGCGTTGGGTTGGGATGGAAGCCTGTTGTTCTGGAAAAAGTAACAGATCAATGATTTGGATAAACGATATGATGATGTGGAGTGAATTTTATGAATATTCTTGATACCGAGGAAGAAAAACCCGGTAACTGGCTGAGAACACTTTTGCCGATTTTTCTTATTTTCGTTGGTATTGCAGGTGGATATTATCTTTTTTCCAGACAGCCGGACATTAAAAAAAAACCACCGGTAAAGCAGGCTGTGATTGTCGAAACAATCTCTTTGTCCCCCGGGGATCATCAAGGGTCTATTCATTTAATGGGGACAGTCATACCGGATAAAGAGGTGATGCTTAAATCTAAGGTGTCTGGTGAGGTGGTTTATCTCTCGTCGGGCTTGGTTGTCGGTGGTCGGGTTCAAAAGGGGCAGGTTCTTTTAACCATTGATGATTCAGATTATAAAATTGAGGTTCAAAAGGCGAATAGTGCGCTTGAAAAAGAGATGTCAAACCTGGCCATTGAGCAGGGCAGTCAGCAGATTGCTAAAGAGGAGCTTAAGTTGATAAATGAGGTTTCCTCTGAAGAAATGGTAGCGACAGATCTTGCCTTGAGAAAACCTCAGCTTCTACAGGTACAAGCGGCCATAAGAAGTGCCAAAGCGGATCTTGAAAAGGCGAAGTTAAATCTTTCACGCACACAGGTGAAGGCGCCTTTTAATGCCTTGGTTATTGAAAAAAACATAGACAAAGGGTCTCTTGTGAGCTCTCAGGAAGCATTGTGCTCTTTGGTGGATGTCGATTTTTTTCAGATAGAGACACAGGTGCCACCCGATTTTTTAGCGGCATTTGTTATTGATGAAACTGATGGCAGTAAAGCCATGATTCATTCCCGGTATTCAAATCAATCATGGCAGGGAAAGGTGGTCCGGACTACTGGAAAAATGAGCAATCAAAGCCGAATGGCAGGGGTCATTGTTCAGGTGCCTGATCCTTTGGGATTATTACAAAAGAAATCTGTTCCTCCTTTGCTGTTAGATGATCATGTGGATGTCCAGATTATGGGTAAGATATTTAAAAATGTATATGCGTTGTCCAGAAACTTTTTAAAAGAAGATCAAACTGTTTGGGTATATAATGAAGGTGTTCTTGATATTCGTAAAGTAAAAATTATTTGGAAAGAAGATGGTCAGGTTTTTGTTTCATCCGGTATCAGGCCGGGAGATAAATTGATTACATCAGATCTTCCTGCACCGGTCAATGGTATGGCGCTCCAAACAGCAGAAAATCAGAAAACAGCAGAAGATCAGAAAATAGCAGAGCAAAAGCCATCGGGTGGAGATCATGACTCAGCAAATTGAACAAAGTCAGGAAAAAGGTCCCATTGCATGGATGGCAGGCAATTCAGTTGCTGCCAATCTGATCATGCTCGTACTTCTCATTGGCGGGCTTTTGATGGGGTATTATAACACGCGACAAGAAGTGTTCCCTGAGTTTAGCCTGGATATGGTAAATATTTTTGTGGCCTATCCCGGCGCCAGCCCGGAAGAAGTTGAGAACGGCATCCTGACTGCTATTGAAGAAGCAATTCAGGATCTGGAAGGCATCGATGAGATCACAGCCACCGCAAGCGAGGGATTGGCTTCGGTTACTGTAGAAAGCTTAAAAGGTACCAATATTAATCGGCTGTGGCAGGAAATAAAAAGTCGGGTGGATCGCATTCAAACATTTCCAGATGAAGCTGAAGAGCCTGGAGTTACCATTGCGGCAAGAAAAAGAGAAGTATTGCGTTTGGCCCTGTATGGGGATGCTTCAGAAAGCACGTTGCGATCTTTGGCGGAGCAAATTCAGGATGCACTGCTTCTTGATAAAGGTATTACCCAGGTGGAACTGGATGGGGTGCGGGATCGGGAAATTTTGGTGGAGATTTCAAAGCAGACCTTGAGACGTTACAATATTACACTCCAGCAAGTTGCTGTTGCCATATCAAGGGCATCTGTTGAATTGGGCGGGGGCAGTATAAAAACGTCTGGCGGAGATATTCTACTTCGACTCAAAGACCGTAAAGATTATGCAAAACAATATGCCCGGCTGCCTATTATTACCTTGGAAGACGGATCCCAAGTGCTGCTGGATGATATTGCAACTGTGATAGAAGGGTTTGAGGATTCAGATGCCTGGGCCTCTTTTAACGGTAAACGGGCAATCATTATTGAAGTTTACCGGGTGGGAGACCAGACGCCTCTCCAGGTCTCAGCCGCTGGAAAAGCGGCAGTGGAACGCATTGATGCTACCTTGCCAGATGGTGTAAACCTAACGGTATTAAGGGATTTGTCAAAGATCTTTGGCCAGCGGGCGGAATTGCTATTGTCAAATGCCTATATTGGTCTGGCACTGGTATTTTTCTTTTTGGCACTGTTTCTTGAGATTCGTCTGGCTTTTTGGGTCAGCCTTGGCATTCCTATCTCAATTTTGGGATCTTTTATTTTTCTTTCTTTCACTTCTTTTAGCATTAACATGGTGAGCATGTTTGCCTTTATTGTTACCCTTGGGATTGTGGTGGATGATGCTGTGGTGGTGGGAGAAAATATCTATTTCTATCGAAATCAGGGCCTTTCCTTTGCCCAGGCTGCAGTTAAAGGAACCAAGCGCATCGCCATGCCTGTGATTTTTTCTGTGATCACGAATATGGTGGCTTTTGTGCCTTTGATGTTTATTCCAGGATTTATGGGTAAAATCTTTAAAACGATTCCTTTTGTAGTAATCGCTGTCTTTGCGGTTTCTTTGATTGAAAGTTTGTTTATTCTGCCAGCCCATTTAAGCCATCAAAGCAGGCGTCCACTGTTTTTCCCTTTGAATCATCTTGAACGATGGCAGGAGCGTTTCAGTCGGGCCTTTGAAAAGTTTATCAAACAAAGTTATGGAGCCTTTTTATCAACACTGCTTTATTATCGGTATGCGGTGATCGCATTTGGTTTGGCTCTTTTGTTGATTACTGTAGGGTATGTAAAATCCGGTCGTATGGGCATGGTCATGTTTCCTAAGGTGGAATCTGATTATGCATTTTGTGAGGCATTTTTGCCCTATGGCACGCCGTCGAAAACTCTGAAAAATATTGAACATCAACTGGTTCAAGCGGCAGAAAAAGTGGTGCAGGAAAATGGTGCTCAAAATTTGTCTACAGGTGTTTTCTCTCAAGTGTCTGATAACCGGGTTCGGGCCAGGATTTATCTAACTGATCCAGATATCCGGCCGTTAAGCACTTCCCAGGTTACGGATATCTGGCGGGAAAAAACAGGCCATATTGCCGGGCTTGAAACGATTACATTTGAGTCTAATCGAGGCGGGCCAGGCGGGGGTAAAAATCTCACCGTGAGTTTGAGTCATCGGGATAAAACCATGTTGGATAGAGCAGGAGAGGATCTGGCCAAAAGTCTTTCCCAGTATCCTATTGTTCATGATATTGATGATGGGTCGGCCAAAGGTAAAAAACAATTTGATATTACGTTAAGTCCGGAAGGGAAGCGTATGGGGCTTACCTCAAGAGAGGTGGCCAATCAGGTTCGTCATGCATTCCAAGGGGTCACTGCTGTAAAAAATCAGCGGGGGAAAAATGAAGTTACAGTTCGGGTTCGGTTGCCGGAAAAACAGAGAATGGTCCAATCCACCTTTGAAGAGCTGGTACTCATGGCGCCCGAAGGTGAGATCCTGTTGAGAAATGCGGTTGATGTGGTGGAAGGAAGAGCCTATACTTCTATCCGACGAACAAATGGTAAACGAGAGATCTCTGTTACGGCCAATGTCCGGCCTCAGTCACAGGCAGAAAATATTTTAAAAGATATGAAAAAAGAGATCCTACCGGAACTGTTGGGAAAATACCCAGGTCTGTCATACAGCCTTAAAGGCCGACAGGCAGACATCCGGGAAAGTATTACCGCTTTGATTCGGGGACTGGGCATCGCCCTGGTCTGTATTTTTGCCCTCTTGGCTATTCCGTTTAAGAGCTATCTACAGCCTTTTATTATTATGTTTTGTATCCCTTTTGGCATGATTGGTGCCATTGCCGGACACATTATTATGGGATATTCTCTTTCAGTCATCAGTCTTTTCGGTGTGGTTGCCATGTCTGGGGTTGTGGTGAATGATTCTCTTGTGTTGATCGATTTTGCAAATAAGCAGCGACTCCAGGGGATGTCTGCATTCTATTCTGTTCGTGCGGCCGGGATTCAGCGTTTCCGGCCGATACTTTTAACGACATTGACCACCTGTGGTGGACTGGCTCCCATAATTGTTGAAACATCCCGTCAGGCAAAGTTTTTGATCCCAATGGCGATTTCTCTTGGTTTTGGTATTTTGTTTGCCACATTTATCACTCTGATTATGGTGCCGTGCCTCTACTTGATTTTGGAGGATATTCAAGAATTATTTTTTCGAGTGTCCAAGCCTGTCTTGGATTATTTATTGCCCTCCCAAAAAATAAATGGGCCTGATAATTCTTGAATTCTTCAGGATTGCCCCTTATTATATCTGATCAGAAATTTATAAAGGATAAAGCCATGCACAAACAGGCAAAAGATTATATTGTTTTCCCTCTTGATTTTCCATCTTTAAAAGAAGCAACGGATTATGTAAAGCTTTTGGACGGACATGTGGGTATGTTTAAAATAGGATTGGAGTTGTTCATTGATCAGGGGCCGTCTGTGGTTAATATGGTAAAGGAAAATTCTAATGCCAAGATTTTTCTGGATTTAAAACTCCATGATATTACAGCCACAGTAAAAAGAGCTATGAGCCGGGTGGCCAATCTGGGAGTTGACCTGGTAACAGTCCATTGTGCTTCTTTAAACATGCTTGCAAAAGCAGTGGAGGGCGGGCAGGATAAGGCTGGTGTTTTGGGCGTAACGCTGCTCACGGATAATGATGCTGATATTGTGGAGGCGTCAGGATTTAAAAAAGAGTATGTGGAGAATCTTGAGTCTCTGGTTAAGCTTCGGGCAAAAATGGCAAAAGATTCCGGTTGTGCTGGCGTGGTGTGCTCTGGGCAAGAAGTTGAAATGATTAAAAAAACATTTGGGTCATCTTTTCTGGCGGTTACGCCGGGTATTCGGCCTGCATGGACGCTTCTTGAAAATGATGATCAGAAAAGAGTAACAACTCCGGGGCAGGCGGTTATGCTTGGGAGTGACTTTATTGTTATCGGGCGACCGATACGAGATGCCGATGATCCTGTATCAGCAGCCCATAAAGTAATCCAGGAAATTGACGCTGTCCTGGATTACTAAATTTATTTTGTTTTCCTGATTTTATTTTATCCGATCTTATTTTTTTTGGGTCTTATTTCTTTTGGTCAAGTCCAAATGCGGAGTGAAGGGTTCTTACCGCAAGTTCAGCATATTTGGCCAGGATCACACAGGAAATCCGAATTTCAGATGTGCTGATCATACGGATGTTGATATTTTCCGATGCCAGCGCTTCAAACATCGTGGCAGCAACACCAGAATGACTTTTCATCCCCAATCCGATCACAGAGACCTTGGCAATTTCCTGTGCCGTAAGCACTTCTTCTGCACCAACCTCTTTGGCAACGTTTTCAGATATCTCTTTTGCACGGTCAAAA
This sequence comes from Desulfobacula sp., assembly GCA_033852015.1. Lineage (GTDB taxonomy): Bacteria > Desulfobacterota > Desulfobacteria > Desulfobacterales > Desulfobacteraceae > Desulfobacula. The sequence continues at coordinate 20,696 of JAWSVH010000068.1, read as the reverse complement.
TCATCTTTTGTTACAGTAAAGGTCAGATCCGTTTCCCCACCGGACCGGGTATTCTGGATAATCATGTCCACGCTGATTTCCGCTTTTGCAAGCGGGGAAAATATCTTTGCAGAAATGCCGGGTTGGTCAGGAACACCTTTTAAAGTTATCCTTGCTTCATTCATATCACAGGTAACACCAGATACGATGACACTTTCCATATCATTACTTTCATTGATAACCATTGTTCCTTCCTCCTCATTAAATGATGACCGTACATGTATAGGTACATTGTATTTTTTTGCAAATTCGACTGAACGAATTTGTAGAACTTTAGCACCTAATATGGCCATCTCTAACATTTCATCATAAGATATCTTTTCAATTTTTCTTGCTGAATTGCAAATTCTTGGATCGGTAGTATAAACGCCATCCACATCTGTGAAGATTTCACAAACATCTGCTTTTAACGAGGAAGCGATGGCCACAGCAGATGTGTCTGAACCACCCCGGCCAAGAGTGGTGATAGCACCACTTTCATCGGCACCCTGGAATCCCGCAACAACGCAGATATATCCGTCATCAAGCGAGTGTTGTATGTTTTTACCATCAATATCCAGTATTCTTGCCTTGCCAGATGTTTTATCTGTTCGAATGCCGGCCTGGAAACCTAAAAATGATTTTGCCTTATATCCTCTGGATTTGAGGATCATGGCAAGCAATGCTGCGGTGGTTTGTTCTCCGGTTGCAAGCAATACATCAAGTTCTCTTGTGTCTGGCCGATCAGCAGCCTGTTTTGCAAGGGAGATAAGACTGTCGGTGACACCTGACATGGCAGAGAGTACCACAACGACTTTGTCCTTTCCATCGTATGTTTTCTGAACCCTGTCGGCAACATGGTTTATCCGTTCAATATCGGCAACCGATGTCCCACCATATTTTTGTACTCTTAACGCCATAATAACTCCGGTATATGTAAATATTATCTTTTTATAAAGATAATGTGCTTAGCAAATTTGACCCAAATTGTCCAGAGGCAAAGATAGATATAACCCGGTTATATTGCTTGTCAAATTCAAAATTTATTTCAATATCAAACTTAAAAGAAATATTATCTAAGATCTGAGGCCACTCAACAACAATAATATTCATCTCGTCATTAAGATCATCAAACCCGATATCATCAAGTTCATCAGAAGAATCCAGGCGATAAAGATCCAGATGGCACAGCGTAAAATCTTTTGCTTCATATTGATTGATAATATTAAATGTTGGACTGGTGATATAATAGTCTTCTGAGACACCAAGGCCTTTTGCAAGCCCTTGTGCAAAAGTGGTTTTTCCCGCACCCAGTTCCCCTTTTAAGGCTATGCTAATTCCTTGGGTAATGGATTTTCCGATTTGCTCTCCCAATTTATGGGTCTGATCAGTGTGTGTTGATGTAATTGTTCTCATAGTAAATATTTGTGAATAACTTTTGGAAGAATTTGAATTAAGTCAGCGGCAATAAAGCCAAAATTTCCGATTTCGTTTGACAGAACATCTGCGCATAAACCATGGAGATATACACCGGCACAGCTTGCATCTTCCATGGAAAATCCCTGGGCACAAAAGCCTGCGATCATTCCGGTAAGCACATCACCCATGCCGCCGGATGCCATGCCTGGATTGCCAGTGGGACAGATGAAGGCTTGGCCATTGGGCAGTGAGATGATACTCTGGGCCCCTTTAAGGATAACACAAACATCATACTTCGTAGCAAAATCCGATGCAATATTGATCCGGTTTGCCTGGACTTGCGCGGTTGTTTTTTTACAAAGCCGGGCCATTTCACCCGGGTGGGGGGTCAAAATAGCCGGTGCCTGTTTTTTATTTAAAATACTCGGATCATCAGCAATGCAATTGATGGCATCGGCGTCAATAATCATGGGAATAGGACTATTTTCGATGAGTTTTTTTACCAGCTTTTTTGTCCCTTTTTGAGTGCCAAGGCCAGGGCCGAGAGCTAAGGCTTTCTTATCTGCCATTAAATTTGTGATGTCTTCAAAGCAGTTGTCAGACAAGTAGCCTTTATGTTTTTCAGGCAAAGGATGGGTCATGGGTTCAATGACCATAGGTTCTATTTGTTTGTTCAGGCTTTTCGCAACACCCAGTGTTACTAACCCAGTTCCGCAGCGCATTGCACTATTGCTACATAAAGCTGCTGCACCAGTTTTGCCTGTAGAACCTGCAATGACCAGCAGATGACCGAAACTGCCTTTGTGGGCATCAAACTTTCTGGGTGAAAACTTTGCTGCAATATCTTTGTTTTCTATTAATGAAAGTTGGATGTTCTCTTGATCTGAAATGTGACGAGGGATACCGATATCAATAATTTTAAGTTCACTTGTGTAGGTGTTTCCAGGGTAAAGAACATGTCCGACTTTGGCAAAGGCAAAGGTGGCGGTGGCATCTGCTTTAACCGCAATCCCTAAAGGCTGGCCGGTATCTGAATCCAGACCGGATGGGATATCAATACTCAAGACCGGGCAGGGGGATGCATTGATTAATTCAATTGTCTCTTTATAAAATCCCTGGACATCTGAATTTAGGCCGGTGCCGAAAATGGCATCTACAAAGATGTCATGGTGGCAGATGTGTTTTTTTTGTTCCTCGAATGATTCCTGGTCTGGGACTTCAACGATCCGATCTTTGTTGGAAATATTGCATAGCTTTTGGAATAGGTCCAGGTTGATTTTTGCATCCCCGGTGACTTTAGATTTTGAAGATAATAAAAAAACCATGACATCAATTTTTTTTTCCAACAGGTATCGGGCGATGACAAAACCGTCTCCCCCATTGTTTCCTCGACCGGCCAAAACAGCCACTTTTTTTGTCTCAAGATCAGAATATTTTTGGGTTAAAAAGTCAACGGCACCGCGACCTGCATTTTCCATAAGGGTAAACCCTGGAATGCCAAAAGATTCTATGGTTTGCTTATCTATATGCTGCATTTGATTTGCTGTAACAAGATGCATGGTTCTTATCTCCTGATGCTGCATTCTTAAAATTTTAGGCGTTTAATTATAGGCTTCTGACTTGGTTTTCGCAAGTATGTACTTTAAGGATTCTGCAGATGGTATTAACATGGAAGTTTGATGGTAAATCTTGTGTTGGTTTCTGGTGAGGATTCTACCATCATCTCCCCTTTGTGATCTTTGACAATAATAAAGTATGATAAGGAGAGCCCAAGTCCTGTGCCTTGTCCAACAGGTTTGGTCGTAAAGAAAGGTTCAAAAAGTCTGAGTTGCTCTTCTTTGCTGATTAAGGGGCCATTATTTTCAAGTTCAATACAGGCCATATTATCTTTTTTATAGAGTCGGAAAATAAATTGGGGCTCATATGTAGCGTCTTTTATGTTAAACATGGCCTCTGCACCATTTTTCAAAAGGTTGAAAAATACCTGTTGAAGTTTGCTTTTGTCACATAAAACGGGGGGCATGGTAGTATCAAAATCTTCAATGGTGTTAATTGTTTTGAAATTATAATGATCTTTTAAGTTGTAATCGTTTTTTAAAAGTTTTAATGTTTTTATCAGCATTTTTGCGATGTCATGGGATTTGAAAATGGTATCACTTTTCCGTGCAAATCCTAACATGTTTCTTATGATTTCAGCCGCCCGGGTGCCTGTTTCATTAATTAAATCCAGTTTTTCAAGGATTTGTCTTTTGTCTGCGTAATCATGGATATCTGACATGGAACTACCGATTTCATTGGCGACAGCTTCATTTGCAGGTATGTTATTTGAGAGTCGGTTATAAATGACTTGAGCCGTCTGCATCATACCGGCAATTGGGTTATTTATTTCATGGGCCATTCCTGCGGCAAGGCCGCCAATAGAGAGCATTTTTTCAGATTGTATCATCATCTCTTCAAGTCGGACCTGATCTGTGATGTCATCTATCCGGATAACGACCCCCTCTTCTTTTCGGGTGATTAATGGATAGATAATCACATCCTCAAAGCGGGTTTCTTTTTCATGGGTATAGTGCTGTCTTAAGCGTGTCTTGAGCCGATTGAACTGGACGCTTTCATGTATTATCGCTGAATATTTTGAAATTCTGGGGAAAACATCTTCAATGGGTTTTCCTAGGGCGTCTTTTTCTTTTACACAGGTTTCCAGTTCTGCTTGAAGGTTCCATTGGGTAACCATTGCTTTTTTATTCAGTACGATAAGAATGGACGGCATGGAGTTTATAATATTAAAAAGATAATTTTGAAGTATATCCAGCTCATCAAAATATTGGTTTTTTTCCAGGGCCAGGCAAATTTGGTTTGCCACTGTATGTAGAATCTGGATAATCTCTGGGGTAAAATAATCAGGGTCATCAAAGTGTTGTACAGCAAGGACACCCCATGTTTTTTGCTGGGTTCTTAAAGGTATGCCAACAAAAACCTGGGGTACGGGGCTATTGTTTTGCGTATTATAACCAGCGTCACTTAACTGATCCTGATATAGGGTTAGTGGCTTTTTTGTTTTTAGGACTTTTTTTGTTAGCGCATGGGACTGTGAAAATTTATCTTCACAGTTATAAAAAATCTTACGTTGGGTTACCATAAAAGGCAACGTGATTTTGTCTTTGTCTTCTTTGTAAAGGGCAATATAAAACTCTGGTAAGTTGAATAACTGATTTAATTGAGTATAAATAGATTCAAACAATTGATCAAGATTTGCAGGGGTGTTAAGGATGTCGGAAATCTCAAAAAGGGTTGTGGCCAGATTGTTTTGGTTCTCATGATTTTCATTTTTCAGCTTATTCTTCATTAAACATCCTTTAACCATGCTATGTAAGAAACAAACCTTTGCTCCAACCCTTTGCAGTAAAGGAGCATATCCATTCTAAACAAGTTACTTTTGCATAATTTGTCTTAAATTAAAAGGCAATTGTTAACTTGTTATTTTTCCATGACTTGCTTATGCCTGAAGCAGGAGACGAGGTGATCATTGACCATGCCTGTGGCCTGCATATGTGCATAGATGATGGTTGGACCGACAAATTTGAAACCTCGCTGTTTTAAATCTTTTGAAAAAGCATCTGATTGTACTGTTGTAGCCGGAACTTGGTCCATGGTTTTAAAGGTGTTTATTTTTGGTTTTCCATCTACAAATCGCCACGAATAATGATCAAAGGATCCGAATTCTTCTTGAACCTTTATGAAGGCTTGTGCATTGGTAATTGTTGCATTGATTTTTAAGCGGTTGCGAATTATTCCGGGGTCTAAAAGAAGTTGTGCAATTTTTTCGGAGGTAAAAGAAGCGACCTTTTGAACATCAAAGTTTGCAAAAGCATTTTTATACCCGTTTCTTCTTTTAAGGATGGTCAGCCATGAAAGTCCGGCCTGGGCGCCTTCTAATATAATAAATTCGAATAGCTTTTGATCATCATGGACGGGAACACCCCATTCTTGGTCATGGTATTTGATATAGTCCGGATCATCTGTAACCCACCAGCATCGCTTCATTGTATATATATATCTCTCTCTCTCTCTCTCTCTCTCTTGATCGTTTGTTTTTATCTTAAACCCTCGAGTGCAACACCTGCTTGCGGTGCAAGTTTGATGAATTGGGCCAATGTATCACAAATGTAGTCTTTACAGCCAGCACAGTTAGCAACATCCTTTGAAATACAACATTGCCGAATTTCGCACTGATCACAATGGAAAAATTTTGTTCCACCGGACATGCAACCATCGCAGTTAATCTGCTCAGGCTGGATTTGAGTATTATACATTTTTGACCATGTTTGAGCCGTTTTTTGTCTTTTATCATTATCGTTTTTTAGGGTTGCTGTATATGCGTCACATTTAGCACAATTTAAACCACAATATGCAATCATCTTTATCTCCGTTTTGTTTTAATAAAAAAAAGGCTGAATATCTGTATACTTCTTTGCGAAATTATAGTTAACGATAGCATAATCAAATAAAAGTCCACAATACAAATATTCAATCGGCTTAACTCCATTTATATTTATGAAAAAAATTACCCATATTTAATAAATGTTTTCCATAATATGGAACATAATTTCCATTCATCATTCTTTCATTTTTAACAAAACGCGTTAACAATACGCATCTGCACTTTTTACAAGATTCTGGCATAAAATTTGCTTAATTATGTTGAATGGTATGCTCCTGATTTGATTGTAAACAATTTAAGGTTCTCTAAAATTATTGTTAAGGATTTTTTATGAAAAAATTGATTTTGATTTCTACAATATGGGTTCTTTTGATGTTCTTTACCCTAGGAAGCGCCCAGGCTTACCTGACGACTGATCTTGTAAGCGGAACTATTTCTGGTATTTCCGACAGGACTGATCCATTAAGCCCCATACCTTTGGGTCATCCATTCATAGGCGTGACAATTGATTTGTTTGAAATCACTTATGACACTGAAATAGTAGACCAGTCTTCTACCCCAGAAGCCTTTGTTTTCTGGTCAGATGATATGTTCGTTAATTTTATTTTCCCGTATGGGGGATATTTCGGTGATAACAAGCCGGATGACGACCGACTTAATGTGGTTTACGATCCAGGTGTCATGATATATCAATACGTTGAGTTTGATGCAGCCATGACAATATACCAAGCATCGCCTACATTTTCAGCGATTACTTTGTATGCACCGGACTACGATATAAACGGCACTAAACACACCATCTACTTTAGCGGAATTTCGGTTGTCCCGGGGAATCCTGTTCCGGTTCCCGGCTCGTTAGGTCTCTTAGGGCTGGGGCTTTTAGCCATCATCGGTGTCCGCAGACAACACAAAAAATAGTTAACTTTTTAGCCCTGGAGATCATCAAATCAATTGGTGATTTTCAGGGCTCGCTTTTTATTTATCATATCAAAAAAAGCTTCAGATAATTCTTAGCTGAAAAAGGTCATTCTTAGCATCAGGGAATCCAATTTTCCTTGTGACAGGCCAATCTTATTAAATCAGAAATTGAAAAGCTGTCTCCATATTCTATCTCAATACTATGAATAGATGTAAAGATTGTAATTCTATATGATTGTCTATCTCAACATGCTAAGCTTTGACTTTTAGCAGGAAAGTGAATATATTATCTTTTAATTTTTAGGGTAAAAAGAAGGAATTATAAGGTAGTATGGGTAAGCCTTTATATAAAATTGGTTCTGGTTATGATGTTCACCGGTTGGTGAAGAGTAGAAAATTGATCCTTGGCGGAGTAGAAATTGATTATACCCTGGGTCTTGAAGGACACTCTGATGCAGATGTGTTGGTCCATGCAATTTGTGATGCTATTTTAGGGGCCACAGGTCTTGGAGACATAGGAGATCATTTTCCAGATATGGATCCTCAATATAAAGGGATTTCAAGTATGGTCCTGCTAAAAGAGTGTCGCAAATTGATGAAAGAAACAGGATACGATATTGTGAATATGGATTGTATTGTATTTGCCCAGGCCCCAAAAATCAGTCCGTATAAAAGACAAATGGAAGAAAATATTGCTCGAATCCTGAATATGGATTCAACGCTGGTTAATGTGAAGGCAACCACAACTGAAAAGCTTGGGTTTATTGGAAAAAAAGAGGGTATTTCAGCTCAGTGTACCTTGTTAGCAAGTACCGGTTAAAAAATAGAAAAAATCATTACAGGAATTTAATTAGATGGGTTTAAGAGTTTATAATACATTGCATGGTAAAAAAGAAGAATTTGTATCCCTGGTAAAAGATAAGGTGAGCATGTATGTGTGCGGGCCGACCGTTTATGATACCAGTCATATCGGTCATGCACGTTCGGTTGTCGTGTTTGATACGATCTATCGCTGGTTTACCCAATTGGGCTATACCGTGAAATATGTCCGAAATTTTACCGATGTGGATGATAAAATTATTAAAAAATCCAATGAGACCGGGGAAGAGTGTTCTGCGATTACAGAGAAATATATTGATGAATTCCATAATGAAATGGACGCACTCAATGTGCTTCGTCCCACCATTGAACCCAAGGCGACTGGGCATATCACTCATATTGTAAAATTTATCCAGATGCTGATTGACAAGGATAAGGCCTATCATGTGGAAGGCGGTGATGTCTATTTTTCCATTGAATCTTTTAAAGATTATGGAAAGCTTTCCGGCCGTAATCCAGAAGACATGAAAGCCGGTGCAAGGATTGCCGTGGATGAGAAAAAGAAAAGTCCTATGGATTTTACCTTGTGGAAACCTGCCAAACCGGGTGAACCATTTTGGGAAAGCCCATGGGGAGACGGTCGTCCGGGTTGGCATATTGAATGTTCTGCCATGAGTTATGAATATTTAGGAGAAGGCTTTGATATTCATGGGGGGGGCAAGGATTTGATCTTTCCGCATCATGAAAATGAGATTGCTCAAAGCGAGGCGATTTTTGGGGGGCAATTTGTAAAGTATTGGATTCATAATGGATTCGTGGATATTAATAATGAAAAAATGTCTAAATCTTTGGGAAATTTTACCATGATCAAAGAGGTCTTGGAAAAATATAGCCCGGAGGTTATTCGCATGTTTCTTTTATCCAATCACTATAGAAGTCCCATTGATT
>JAWSVH010000068.1:0-12044 GCA_033852015.1 Desulfobacula sp. | reverse complement strand
TCTTTTTGATTGATCCTGTTTCTTATTTTAAGGATAAAAAAGATAAAGGCATGGAAGATGTCTCTATAAATCCAGATGAGATTGAAGATCTGATTAACCAACGGCTTCAGGCCAGGAAGAATAAAGATTTTTCCAAGGCCGACCAGATCAGGGATCAGCTTCAGGAAATGAACATTGTGCTTGAAGATGGCCCGGAAGGAACTACCTGGCGATTTGAATAAATCTGCAGCAGTCACAAAAAAAGAAGAAGAATTATCTCAATATAAACTGGGAATGTTTCCAGGTGTTTTCACTCCCAGTATCTTAACCATTCTGGGTATTATTCTGTTTTTAAGAATGGGATATACCACAGGTCATGCCGGCCTTTTAAAAACTCTGATACTTGTAACGCTTGCCAGCCTTGTCTCCATTATTACCACTGCCTCCTTGTCAGCCATCGCTACCAATATCCAGGTAAAGGGCGGCGGTGCATATTATTTGATTTCCAGAACCTTAGGCGTTCAGTTTGGCGGCGCCATTGGTCTTGTTTTATTTCTAGCGCAATCTGTGTCCATTGCATTTTATTGTATTGGTTTTGGAGAGGCCCTGACCGCTGTTTTGCCTGAACGGTCTTATCTTACCGGCCAGAGTGTGGCCATGGTATCTGTGTTGTTTTTATTTTGTCTTGCATGGGTGGGGGCGGATTTGGCAACTAAGTTTCAATATATTGTTATGGGACTTTTGGTGTTAGCATTGGCTTCTTTTTTTATCGGTGGAGTTTCAAAATGGGACACTGGGGTGCTGGTTGAAAATATAATGCCCATGGAGAATGGGCTGCCATTTTGGGCATTGTTTGCTATATTTTTTCCTGCGGTAACCGGTTTTACCCAGGGTGTAAATATGTCCGGGGATTTAAAAGAACCAAGTCGGGCAATTCCGGTGGGGACGTTTCTAGCCGTCGGGCTGTCAACATTGATATATTATGCAGCGGTTATTGTATTTTCTGCGGCCATGCCCAATTCTGACCTTATGGCAGATTATGATGCAATGAAAAAACTCGCTGTGATGCCCGGTCTGATAACTGCCGGAGTGATTGCTGCAACGTTATCGTCGGCCATGGCATCATTTTTAGGCTCACCAAGGATTTTACAGTCGATTGCTAAAGATAAAATTTTTAAGGTCCTTGATCCATTTGCCAAAGGGGCAGGGGTTACTGATAATCCCAGACGGGGAATACTGTTGTCTCTTGTTATTGCCATGGCGACGATTGGTCTAGGACAACTGAACCTGATTGCCCAGGTGGTTTCCATGTTTTTTTTGATTTCTTATGGTCTTATTAATTATGCAACATTTTATGAGTCTCGCACGGCAAGTACGTCGTTTAGACCACGTTTCAGGTGGTTCAGTCCGTGGTTGAGTCTGGTGGGTTTTATTATCTGTAGTGGTGCTATTTTAGCCATTGATATTCAAAGCGGTATTATGGCTTTATGTGTTCTTTTGGCAGTTTACCAGTATTTAAGGCAGAAAAAAGGACTTGCCAGATGGGCTGACAGTCGACGTTCTCATTATCTTCAGCAAGCAAAGCAAAATCTGATTTCGGCTGCTTTGGAATTGGAGCATGACCGAGACTGGCGTCCGGTCATATTGGCTTTTACCAATGATTCAAAGCGTTTAAGATCAATTTTGGAATTTTCTGACTGGTTGGAAGGTCGGGCAGGTATGACGGCTGCTGTGCGTTTAATAAAAGGAACAGGGCTTAAGATAAAGGCACGTCAGGAAGAGATTAGTCAGGAATTGACAGCCCATATCAGAGAAATTAATAGTAAAGCATTACCTTTGGTTGTATCCGTCTCTGATATTTCAAGAGTGCTTCCGGCGATTATCCAATCTTTTGGTTTGGGGCCTATCAAGGCAAATACTGTTTTAATTAACTGGATGGATGAACTTGGGAAAGGGATGTCGGGTATTGGAGCTTCAAGGTATGCTGAGAATTTAAGGATTGCATATCGTCAGGGTCTGAATCTTGTTATTTTGCATGCAGATGAACTTCGATGGGAGAAGGTCTTTTCCAGATCACCAAAAGAGCAGTGCATTGATATTTGGTGGAATCATGATGCCACCAGTCGTCTGATGTTGATGTTGGCCTATTTGATGACCCGTAGAGATATTTGGTCTAAGGCCAGGTTAAGAGTGTTGTCCTATGAGTCTTGTGAAGATGAAAATGATGTTAATACTCAATTACAACAATTAATGGAAGATTTCCGCATTGATGCAGAGCCGGTTATTGTGTCGGACCATAGTGCTCAAACAATTGTTGAGATGTCATCAAAAGCCTCGCTGGTTTTTTTGCCATGTCGAATTCGGGAGAATCAGGTGTTGGACACTCAAGGTGGTTCAATGCTTAAAATTTTACCCTATTTGCCAATGACGGCCATGGTTATGGCAGCTCAAGATATTGATTTAGAAGCAGAACCCGATACCGGTATTCAGGGTGAACTTGCCATGGCTGAGGATGAACTTAGCCAGGCCGAAGAAAAATATGCTGCTGCCCAAAAAGAATCTGAAAAACTCACAGAAAAAACCCAGATACTTTCAGATGAACTTGAGCAGCATTCTAAAGACGACGAAGAGTTTCCGAAGATGCTAAAGCAGGCAGATCAGGCGATTGAAGCTGAAGAGAGCGCATTCAGGCGGGCGGCGAAAGCCAAAGTCAAGGCAGATGATGCTGCCAGAACCTTTGGTCAGCTTGCAAAAGGTTCTGGCAAAGATGAAGATAGTTTAGAGTAGGTGCTATCGTTTTTTCTGCAGTTTTGCCCAGGCATCTCTTAACGTAACCGTTCGGTTAAACAGAGGGCATTCTTTTAATGACGGTTTAGAGGCTTTTTTAGAATCCAGGCAAAAATATCCCAATCGCTCAAACTGGACGACCTTTTCTGGAAATACATCCCCTAAACTTTTTTCCAGTTTGCAGTTTTTAAGTTCTTCCAGGGAACCCGGGTTGAGATTTTCAATGAAATCCTGTTTGTCTTTTTCCGGGTTTTCATCTTTAAATAAACGGTCATACAGCCGGACTTTCGCATCTATGCAGTCATTGGCATTTACCCAGTGAATGGTGCCCTTAACTTTTCTGCCGTCCGGAGCGTTCCCGCCTTTTGTCTCCGGGTCATATGTACAGATCAATTCTATTACATTACCGTCGGCATCTTTAATGACATCCGTGCAGGTGACCAGATAGGCATACCGCAGGCGAACTTCCCGGCCCGGTCCCAGACGGAAAAATTTCTTGGGTGGATCTTCCATAAAGTCATTTTGTTCGACATAGATGGTCTTTGAAAAAGTTAAGAGTCGGGTTCCCATCTCCTCTTTTTGAGGGTGATTTTTGGCAATCAGCTCTTCGGTTTGATCATCTGGATAATTTTCAATGGTTACTTTTAAAGGTTTTAATACACCCATAACTCGAGGGGCTTTTTCGTTTAAGTCGTCTCTTAAGCAGCTTTCAAGAAGTCCCATGTCAATCCGGCTGTCTTTTTTGGAAACACCAATGATATCACAGAAGTTGCGTATGGCTGCCGGAGTATATCCTCTGCGTTTTAGCCCCTCTAAAGTTGGCAGTCTGGGGTCATCCCAACCCTCTACATGGTTTTCTTCCACCAGTCGCTGGAGTTTTCTTTTGCTTAGAACCGTAAAGTTGATATTCATTCGGGCAAATTCAATCTGCTGGGGATGACAGGGGGTTTCGAGCTGATCGATAATCCAGTCATACAGCGGTCGATGGTCTTCAAATTCAAGGCTGCATAAAGAATGGGTGATGCCTTCTAATGCATCAGACAGGCAATGGGTAAAGTCGTACATGGGATAGATGCACCATTTTTCTCCTGTCCGTGGATGGGGGGCTTTTTTTAGGCGGTAAATGATGGGGTCTCTCATATTCATATTTGGAGATTTCATGTCTATCTTTACCCGTAAGGTGTGGGCGCCTTCATCAAACTCTCCTTTTTTCATCCGGTCAAACAGGTCCAGGTTCTCTTCGACGGTCCTATCTCTATAAGGGCTGTCTTTTCCAGGTTCGGTCAGGGTTCCTCTATATCCGCGCATTTGGTCAGCATCCAGACTACAGACATAGGCTTTCTCTTTTTTGATCAGTTCAATGGCAAATTCATGGAGCCTATCAAAGTAGTCAGATGCATAAAAGGGGTTCTCAAATTCAAATCCCAGCCATTGCACAGTGGATTGAATGGAATCAATATAGATTTGTTTTTCTTTGGCTGGGTTGGAATCATCAAACCTTAGATTGCACCGGCCATTAAATTGGTTTGCCATATTAAAGTTCAGGCATATGGATTTTGCATGGCCAAGATGAAGGTATCCATTAGGCTCAGGTGGAAAACGGGTGACAACCTGGCCATTATTTTTGTTATTTTTGATATCTTCTGAGATAATTGACTCGATAAAGTGGCTTTTTTTGATGTCTGATTCCATATATAATTTTACCCTTGTTTTTTAATGTTAAGCTTGGAATTTTTTTATTTAACATACATTTGATTTGAGAGGCAAACATAAATCGATCTTCAACGATAAAAACGGGTTTTATTGCTATTGAGTTTTTTGTATGAAATAAGGCTTTTATTCTGGTGTTTTATTTGTAATAAACAAACTGTTCAATAAAGATATCCTTCATATGATTATTATCTGACAAACGAAAAATTCGTCAGTGATTAGAATAGCAAATTTGAAAAGAGGACTTTATGACCCAGGCCCAAAAAACAATTCTGCTTGTGGAAGATGACGAGAGACTTGCTGCCTTGATTAAAGAATATCTTGAACAGCAGGGATATAATATTCTGCTGGAGTATAGGGGTGATAAAGCACTTGACCGGATAAAAAAGGAATCGCCTCATATGGTAATTCTTGATTTGATGCTCCCGGGCAAGGATGGTTTGTCAGTTTTAAAAGAAGCCAGACCGGATTTTGCAGCGCCTGTGCTGATTTTGACGGCCAGGGAAGACGATACTGATCAGATTGTGGGGTTGGAGCTTGGCGCTGATGATTATGTCCAGAAACCGGTCGATCCAGGCGTTTTACTGGCAAGGATTCGGGCGTTGTTTCGTCGAATTGATCATTTTTCAGAAAACTCAGATCAGGATTCTTCAGAAAAAGAGATATTAAAATTTGGAGAACTTGAGATTCATACCAATTCACGGTATGTGACGCTCTTTAATCAACCCATGGAGCTTTCAACTTTGGAATTTGATTTATTGGCTCTTTTGGCCTCAGAGCCAGGTACTGTGATGGATCGAGATCGTTTATGCCAGACAGTTAGAGGGATTGAATATGATGGTCTGGATCGGTCTATCGATGTGGCTATTTCCCGATTGAGAAAGAAACTTGAGGACAACCCTGATAAACCTTTCAGGATTAAAACGATTTGGGGCAGTGGCTATCTTTTTGCCCAGGATGCCTGGGAGAAATCAGCATGGCAAAAAGAGGTATCGGTAAAAGATGCCTGGGGAAAAGATGCCTGGGGAAAAGGCAGTCAGAAAAAATTTGTTCTGGAGTAAACTTTATCTATGAAGCAGCTTTTTATTCGATTTTATATTCTTTTAGTGGTGGGGTTTTTCGTTATCCTTTCCGGAGTCATGCCGGTTGTGGATGGATTACTTGAAGACGAAAATGTTCTTGCCCGTAAAAATCTGGCGAGAGGTACCTTTTTTTTCTTTGCACAGGAATTTTCAGGTCAGGATGAAGCCGGATGCAAAAAAACAATTGAGCGTCTTCAGCCTGAATTCGGATATCCATTATCTCTTTTCCGACTGAATGAAGTGCAATTGGCTGATAAATATCAAACAGACTTGATTAATGGTTCTCTCGTTCTTGATCCAAAAAGAGAACAAATTCTCATGCGGGTAGGGTCTGCAGATCTTGTACTGACGACAGGGCCTTTCAGTTATGAAAGGATTATTGTCAGGACAAAACTTTTTTTTTGGAGCATCATGACGATTCTGCTAATACTGCCGGCGGCCGTGTGGTCTTTTTTGATGCAAAGGAATTTAAAGAAAATAGAAAAGACCACGGACAAATTCGTGGCCGGAGACCATTCTATACGGTTAGAACTACCCCGGGTCTTGCCTTTGAAAAAAATAGCCTCCGCATTTAACCATATGGCCCAGGCAACCCAAAGTCTTATAAACTCCCAAAAAGATCTGGTTAATAGTGTTTCCCATGAAATCAGGACACCGCTTGCACGAATTAAATTTAGTCTGGAGATGCTTCAAGGGTCAATTAAAGATGATTTTGGTACCAAAGATTATGCCCATGAAATCAAAAAAGATGTTGAAGAAATAAACTCTCTTGTGGATGAAATGCTCACCTATGCTAGGTTTGAAAGGGAACGAGAACCCTTGGAAGTCCTTTTGAAAAATGAAATGGTCTCCTGGCTAAAGGAGATCGTTCGGGATGAACAAGAAAAGAGTATGGATAGAACCATTAAGTTTAAGATTCAGTCCCAGACCGACCAGTGTATAAATAGATATGAACCCGTCTATCTGGGAAGGGCGGTAAGAAATCTTATTCAAAATGCTGTAAAATATACGACCAGTAAAATAGATGTTACTTTTGAATCAGACAAAGATTTTTGTTGTATTCACGTGGATGATGACGGGTACGGTATCCCATTAGAACTAAGGGAAAAAATTTTTGAACCGTTTTCCCGACTGGATCAAAGTCGGCAGAGGAAATCAGGTGGGTATGGACTCGGCCTTGCGATCGCTAAGCGGATCACCCTTTGGCATAAGGGAGAAATATCAATTGCTACCTCTCCATTACAAGGGGCAAGGTTTACGATCTGTATCCCAGTTTTCCCCTGATTTTAGCCTCTTTTAGGTTTTATCTTTTCCTGATTTTATCTTTTCCTGATTTTATCTTTTCCTGATTTTATCTTTTCCTGATTTTATCTTTTCCTGATTTTATCTTTTCCTGGTTTTATCTTTTCCTGGTTTTATTTGAGAGAAGGCTTCTTTTTGATGTCTGGATGGGTCGTTTTAGTTTTAACTTTCAGCCCAGGTTGTTTTTTTATGTGCGGGATTCGTTCTAAATGAGTTCTATATTCAACCGTCGCTTTTTTACTGTATGTTCGGTTTGGTATCGCTTCTTTTTTTGATGCGATAACCACAGGTGCCTTGTTTATTTCTATTGATGGTTGTTCAATTTGGATCGTTTTTTGGGGAGTGGCTGTCTTCTGGGTGATATCTGTCGGCTTTGTAAAAAAGAGATACCCCAGTAAACAGGTCAATATCAGACCCATTAAAATTAGCCATTGTAGATAGGATTTCTTTGTGGGTTTAAATTCAAGTGTTTCGTGTTCATTGTCTGATTTGTTTTGCGGTAGCGCAGAAGATGTGTCTTGCTCAAACCGTGTGCATAAGATATCAAGCGCATTTGTTACAGACTCAAGTGGCAGGGTTTTGAGCATTTTATTCAGGTTTTTTTGAGCATCCTTTTCAAGCTGTAGTTCTCCATGAACAGAAATTTTTGTTACCTGAACCATTAGTGACTGGAATGCATTTTCGTTTCCAAACCCCTGTGCCACATAGGCAAGATATAAGAATGGTTCCCACATGGTGACTGTCTGAATTTTGTGCATGGCCACAACACTCCTGATCCACCATTTTATGGCACCAGCCATATCATCGGCCTTATATGCTAAAAAGCCCATTCTATCACACAATACATGCTTTTGTGTTGCATGCTTCAGCCCATCGGCTAAGATCTCTTTGGCCTCGGGTATCCGCCCGCTTCTTTCAAGGATCATTGCTTGCCAGACATAAATAAAATCAAGGTCAATATATTTATCCTGATGGGTATCTAAAATCTGCCACGCTTCCTTGAGGCGATTCTTTTTTACAAGACCGGGAATATCTTTGAGCCCCTGAATCTGTGACGGGTTTCTCTTTTCTACTTTGAGGGGAAGATCAAAAGAAAAACATTCTTCAACAAAGATATCCTGATACAGGCTATTTTCTTTGTTATCAACATGATTTGACAGTTTATCTTTAGTATTCATCATTTTTGACTGGGGTCTTATAGTTTATCCTGTCCTTCCATATCACATATAAGAAGAATCGCAACCCAATCTTTTTTGAAATTTTTGGTGCAGGGAAAAGCATTCAGGTTATGTTATCGCCTGTTATCATACAGATCCGCAATATTCCTTTGGTGATGGTCGCTTTCGGTGAAGGAAAAATCATTCATTTTCTTGTGGTCAGGTTCGGTCATGTCCGATGAATAATTAGGCCATATATGTGCTGAACGCTTGTCTGACAGGGAGTGGCATGGTGTTTGCTATCAAGCTGTGTGTAAAACAACCTTAACTGCTTTTGCAAAGAGGAACGATGAAAACTGATTTGAATCTGGAAAACATGGTGAATACAGCAGAAATGTAATTATTTACCCTAAACTTTGGTGGAGAACAGCTTTAAAGGTAAGTGCTGTTCTTTAGGTTTATTATTTATTTAATGTAAAGGAGAATGTAATGAAAAAGGTAATTTTATTTTTAGTAGCAATTTTTATTCTGGGGATCTATGCAGGTCCTGTGATGGCTGGAGATGGTCCTGCACCAAAATCAGGAGATGGCATCAGCGATGGAAGTGGAATGGAAACTCAAAAGGATCCTAAAAATGATAGTACAGATTCACCAGTACCTGTACCTGCACCAGATGAAGAAAAAAAGGCATCATCCAAAAGTGGTGTGGATTCCACTAAGGGTTCTAAAAAGTAGATAAAATAACTTACAACCTGTAACGGCCAATAGAGGCAGGACTTTAATCGGTCCTGCCTTTTTATATTTAAAGATAAATTTTATAGGCATGAGTGGGTTGATCTGGTTGGCAATGCTAAAATAATATTCAGTAAATATACCAATTTTACCTATGGTTATGATATGATTTTGTTTTGAAATAAAAATTACCAATTAGATATAAAATGGATATATTAAAAATATTATGGGGTTATTTAATTTAGTTTCAGATTTTTCACCTACAGGTGATCAGCCAGCAGCGATTGAGTGTCTTTCGAAAAGGGTGATGGATAATGAAAAACATCAGGTGCTATTAGGCGTAACAGGATCCGGCAAGACGTTTACCATGGCCAATGTAATTGCTAAAACGGAAAAACCTGCTCTGATTATTGCGCCTAATAAAACCCTGGCAGCGCAATTGTATAATGAATTTAAGGCATTGTTTCCAGATAATTGTGTGGAGTATTTTGTTTCCTACTATGATTATTATCAGCCGGAAGCGTATATCCCTTCCAGCGATACATATATTCAAAAAGATTCATCTATTAATGAAGTCATAGATAAGATGCGGCATTCTGCCACTCGATCGGTCCTTGCCCGGCAGGATGTTATTGTGGTGGCCAGCGTATCTTGTATTTATGGTTTGGGTGCACCAGAAGATTACCTTGATTTGAGAATTACGCTGGATGTGGATATGGAAATTTCCCGGGAAAAGCTGTTGAAGATGTTTGTTAATATCCAGTATACGAGAAATGACACAGACTTTCATCGTGGAGTATTCCGGGTCCGGGGGGATCGGGTGGAGATTTTTCCGGCATATGAGGAAGATAAGGCTGTCCGGATTGATTTTTTTGGCGACACGATAGAAGGGATTTCTGAAATTGATCCTTTAAAAGGAGATATCCTTAAAAAATTTGAACAAATGGTGATCTATCCGGCCTCTCATTATGTGACCAAGCAAAAAACCCGTAAACGGGCGATGAAAGCCATTATTAAGGAGCTCAAAGAGCGGCTGGAGTATCTTTACGGCAACAATAAGCTGGTGGAAGCCCAACGCCTGGATGAGCGCACTCGGTATGATCTGGAGATGCTCAATGAAATTGGGTATTGCAACGGGATTGAAAATTATTCAAGGCATCTAACCGGTCGGAAGCCCGGCGAACCACCACCCACCCTGTTGGATTATATCCCGAAAAATTTTCTTCTTTTCTTTGATGAAAGCCATATTTCTGTTTCACAGTTGGGTGCGATGTACAAAGCAGACCGGTCAAGAAAAACAACGCTTGTAGAGCATGGCTTCCGTTTGCCGTCTGCTGTGGATAATCGGCCTTTGAAGTTTGAGGAATTTAAAGAACGGGCACCCCAGGTGATTTATGTGTCTGCCACTCCGGCAGATTATGAAATGGAAAAAGCCAATGGTAAGGTTGCGGAACAGATTGTTCGGCCCACAGGTCTGCTGGACCCGGAACTTGAAATTCGGAGTGCCAAAACCCAGGTGGATGATTTATATGAAGAGATTGTTAAGCGGGTGGAGGCGAGAGAAAGGGTTTTGGTAACAACCCTGACCAAGCGGATGGCAGAAGATCTCACTGACTATTATAGTGATTTGGGCGTGAAGGTAAAATATCTGCATTCAGATATTCCCACCATGGAGAGAATGGATATTATACAAGATCTTCGGCGGGGGCTTTTTGATGTGCTCATTGGAATTAACCTGTTACGTGAAGGTCTTGATATTCCTGAAGTTTCTCTTGTGGCCATCTTGGATGCGGATAAAGAAGGATTCTTAAGGTCATTTAGATCTTTTATTCAGATCTTCGGACGGGCAGCCAGAAATGTTTTTGGTCGGGTAATTATGTATGCGGAAAAAGAGACCGTTTCTATGAAAAAAGCGATTTCAGAAACCCGGCGCCGGCAGGAAATTCAAAAAGCCTATAATGAAAAACATGGAATTGTTCCAACAACGATCCAGAAAAATATTACGGGGTTTAAATATTCAGGTCAGGACGGTCTCATTGCTCAAGGATCGGTGGATGAGGATATCCAGGCATATGATGATCAGGAATTGAACCTGGAGGATATTGTTAAGGATTTGGAATACAAGATGAAAAAAGCCGCCCAAAATCTGGAATTTGAATTGGCAGCTGAATATAGGGATAAGATCAAGCAACTCACAGATATTAAACGGTTTTAATGCACATGGATAATAATAGCAATCCTGTTATGGAAAAATATCAACAGGCACCACACCGTCCGGGTGTTTATTTGATGAAAGATATCAATGGGAAGATTATCTATGTCGGTAAAGCTTCAAACCTTAAAAAAAGGTTGTCATCTTATTTCGTAAAAAAAAAGAATCATGAGCCTAAAACCCTCGCATTAATAGAAATGATTAAGGATTTTGATATTGTTATTACTTCGTCCGGGCACGAGGCTTTTATTCTTGAATCCAATCTGATTAAAGAATATTCACCTAAATACAATATCATTCTTAAAGATGGGAAAAATTATCCATTGCTCAGGATAAATATGAATGAGACTTATCCTGCTATTCAGCGGGTGAGAAATATCAAAAATGATAAAGCCCTATATTTTGGACCATATTCTTCCAGCCATAGTATGAACCAGACGTTAAAGCAAATTCAAAAGATTTTTCGTTTAAGAAAATGCAAAAACACCCAGTTCCAAAATAGATCAAGACCTTGTCTGAATTTTCAGATCAAGGCTTGTCTGGGGTTGTGTTGTAATGAGGTGTCGCCTGTTGAATATAAAAAACAGGTTAAAGATGCGGTATTATTTTTAAAGGGAAAATCAACCCTGGTGGTGAAAAAACTTAAAACCCGGATGATTGAGTATTCTGAAAATCTGGAATATGAAAAAGCAGCTCAGATGCGGGATAGTCTCGTGGCAGTGAAAAGTATCATGGAACGGCAGGTCGTGGTCAGTCCGGATATGAAAGACCGGGATATTATTGCTGTTGCAGCAGCAAAGGGTAGATCTGTGATTACGGTCATGATGGTACGGACAGGGTTTTTGATTGATACGGCACACTATCCTTTCGATCTGGGATTTAAAGAACCCGATGAAATTTTATCTGCTTTTTGCGAACAATATTATAAGAATACAGGGTTTTTACCTGGATCCATTCTTTTGAGCCAAAATATTGAGAATCAAACGTTTTTGGAAGAAAAATTTAGTGAGAGAAAAGGTAAAAAAGTACACATCCATATCCCCGAGCGCGGTGAGAAAAAACGATTGGTTGAAATGGCCTATA
>JAWSVH010000255.1:0-1515 GCA_033852015.1 Desulfobacula sp. | reverse complement strand
AATACCAACCTGAAACACAAGATAAAAGATCCAATCATAACACTTGTAATCAGTATGGGGTATGCCGTTTCCCTGCCAATGCCCACAAATTCAAACAAAGTGTAAATCGGTTGAACAATTCTTAACACCTCCAGTATTGGCTCAAAAAACACAAAACTACAGGCAAAAAAACCAGATAAAAAAAACAGATAAAACAGCATATGATATTTTTGCACATGACCAATTTCATGCAGCATAACAGCATCCAATTCATCTTCATTCAAAGAATTATACAAGGCAGGTGTCACCAGAATATAGCGAAAACGCGCCAAAAGCCCCATCACACCGGCTGTTATCATTGTGCCTCCGAACAACTCCCAGCGCAAAATATCTGCATATTCAAGACCGGCCGTGTTACAAACATTTTCGATTCGCTCTCTTACCGGCCCTGCCTCCAACGACCTACAATTCCACAATCTTTTAATAAGTACCGGGCCCCAAATAGCAATGGCCACTAGAAAAATCGCAATATATCCAATTTCACCGGCAGGGGTCTGTAATAATTCCTTAACCGGTGCCCAGGGCAAAATTCCAAGGATATCAGCGATAATTGAAATAACAAACCAAGGTAAAAGTGCGGGCAGTGAAAAAGAGATATTTGAAAAAATAAAATCTTTTTTTGATAAATTACCCGCAAAAAAACGTTTTTGAATTCGGTATGCACAACTCCAAATCATCACCAGAAAAGACAAAAACACTCCTATAAAAATAATCGCTCTTGCTGTGGGAAGCGCGTCAAAAAATGGGACTCCCAAGAAAAACTGCTGGGGTCTAAGCGTGTAAATAATCACCGAAAAAATCATCAGGGCAAGTATGGACAAACGCGTAATATATTTATTTACCCAATAATCCATATTTTCTATTCGACGATGAGCACGATGTTTTTCAAGCCGTATAAATGCGACCTGACAAACCATAAAGAACAACATGCCAATGCCAATGCTATAAAAGATACTCATCATTCCAGAAGACGGATTCACCTGAAAAAATTCAGACGTGGTATATATTATTAGAGCCACCAGAAAATATAAAAAATTTGAAAACATCTAAATGCTCCCTAAAGATACAAAGTTGTTTAAAGCAATCCAGGTTTTTATATCAAATTTTACACTGCTATCGGTGAGTAGGTCCGATCCACTTTGTTGAGAAACCATGATAACTTCAATGTCTTCAGAGGCTTCATTAAACTGACTTGTCGGTGTTCCCTCACACTCGACATACAACAAACTGATCGATTCATCTGTCATACCCGATGAAGAAAATACAACCGGGCTCTTTTTCAACACCCGCGTGACTTTAAGACCGGTTTCTTCAAGAAGTTCTCTTTTACCGGCATCTTCTATGGATTCTCCTTGATCCACAAGACCTGCCGGGAAACCATACTGATACCCACCCAAAGTTACCCGAAATTCTTTGATTAATATCATTTTTTTTTCATGGATATGAAATGGAACAATTACCACAGCATCCGGGATT
>JAWSVH010000254.1:0-1447 GCA_033852015.1 Desulfobacula sp. | reverse complement strand
TCTGCTAATAAAACCACTTTAAAACTCCTTTATCTGAAATAAATAACCAGGGTATGTTTTTTGTGATCTATTTTTTTTTATGATGCCTTATCCGATATTCCATTCAGAAAAAGAGATGCAAAAACAGATCACCATACCACTACAAACACGTGTAACCTAGTTTAAATATCAGTTACGTTGCGAAAACACAAGAATAATTAATACGATGTTGATCTTCTCCCAACTGAACGATTGCAAGAAGATTACTCTCCCCATCCACTAATTGGACAGATTGATCCGGCTCTAAAACCTTCCCGTTCATATCTTCTTTAAATATTTTTTGACCAAATTTGATTTTTCGCCTGATGGCTTCATCTACCTGGATAGCTGGCATAAATGGCAGGCATTCGGATAATGATATAATTTTTTCTTCCACTAAAGCTTTACTCAAACCCTCCAACTGATCAAGGGCGATTGCATCTTCCAACCTAAACTGGCTGGATCCTGTCCGACAAAGCTTAGACAGATGAGCACCACATCCCAGCTTTTTCCCTATATCATAGGCCAGACTGCGGATGTAGGTTCCTGCCGAACAATGAACCTGAATATCCACATAGGGCATTTGTATAGACAAAATATCAATACTGAGAATTTCAATCCGGCGGGGTGGTTTTTGTATTTTTATTCCCTGACGCGCCAGTTTATACAATGGCTGACCATTGTGTTTTAAGGCCGAAAAACTGGGTGCCACCTGATCCTGAACCCCGGAAAATACATTCACTGCATCCTTAACATCCTGCTCAGTCAATGATCCCATCAATTCATCCGATGCTTTGAATTCAGTTTTACCTGTCAGATCATATGTGTCTGTTTCAATGCCTAAACACAATTGCGCCGTATACCGTTTATGACCATCCAGAAAAAAACCGGAGATGCGTGTCCCCTGGTTGATTGCACACAATAAAAGACCTGTGGCAAAAGGATCCAGTGTTCCTGTGTGCCCGACCTTTTTTAGTCCAAAAGCTCTTTTCACTCTCCCGACGACAGCAGCCGAAGAAATACCTTCGGGTTTATGAACGGCTATAATACCACTTTTCATTTGATAATCTGAACTATTCTTTAGTTGATGGATCTGGGTCTGGCTGATCTGTTTGGGAGGGTTGATTTATCGCATTCTTAATCAATTCATCCATGCGCGCTGCCTCATCAAAGGAATCATCATGGAAAAATCTTAACTCCGGCATGAACCTCAACCCCAATTTTGGTGCAATTCTTTTTTTGATAAAGCCTTTGGATTTTTTAAACCCTTTCAATGCTTCGGAAATCTTTTTTTTATCACCAAATACCGTGATATAAACATCGGCTATACGCAGGTCCGAAGTGACTTTAACACTGCTGATCGTGGCCATCTCCATTCTGGGATCCTGCATCTTCTTACTCAAAAGCTCAGTAATAGCAACCTGAATTT
>JAWSVH010000067.1:0-28154 GCA_033852015.1 Desulfobacula sp. | reverse complement strand
CTTTGTTACGTCAAGTGATGTAGAAAGTTGAATGGAAACATTTGCGAACTATTATTTACTACAGGGTCAAGAATTTATTCTGCTTAGATTTTGAGCTGACTCCTATGACCAGGTTGCCTTGAATTTAGTCATGGGTGCCCCCTTAGTTATGGATCGCACAAGAATCATTTTGTAAGGTTCATGCCATCACAAAACCACATGGATTGGGTGAAGGGATTTTCAATCACCCCCCAGTATCCGATCTACCCTATAGACCAAATGGCTTTTAAAACAGGCTGTTAAAGGACAAAACTTTTGTTTTTAAAAAGGACGACCAACGAAATTTGATCGGTACAGTGCAGGTAAACCCCTTCGTCTGGGTGTCCCAATCAGGCGTGCTTTCCAAACAATCATTACATCTTTATGATAAAATTCTATAATATCAAACATATATAAAAAATGCTTTTCCTGGCATACAAGTTGCTGTCCTTAGGATGAGCACTTACAGTGATTGCTAAAAATGAACCCATATTGAAAGGAGATACAATAAACATGAAAAACGGATTATTAACATGTCTAAGTGTAATCTTTACTGGATTACTGCCGTTTACAGTTTTGGCGGATTTTACCCAGGGCAATTTGATTGTCGTAAATGATCGTTCAGCCATGTCGGTTGGAGTAGATTCCCTGGTCGAATATGACAGTTCAGGCACACGTGCCAGAATACTTGTTCCTGAAAATTTAAATATTACAGGAATGCGCCGCGTGGTTTATGATCCTGTTTCCGGTCATCTGTTTTACAGCGTCAGTTCTTGGCCGGATCAGGTATTTGAAATTCGGGAAATTGATGATTCTGGAAATCAGATAGCCATTTATCCCCATCCGGATTTTGATTCTGGTAATATCTCCATGGCCATGGCTTCCAACGGAGACCTGTTCATCGCCAACGGCGGATATATCTATGTAAAGGAAAGTGGACAGTCCAATATTATCAGACTGTTCACCCTTCCTTACACCGGCATCGGCGACCTGGAAATTGACCACCTTGGCAATCTCTTTTTATCTGATCCTTTTATCAGTGATGTGGTGTACAAAATTTCCCCTGATGGTACAATCATTACCTATGCGGATCCATCCGACGGCCTGGACGGACCTTACGGTCTCGCTGTTGACAGCAGCGGCAACCTTTTCATCGCAAATAACACCTGGTCAAACCCTTCGATTGTTAAAATAGATACTACCGGGCAGGCAGAGCTGTTCACCACAGACCATGTCAATATGGGCATCCTGGATATGACCTTTGATGAATTCGGTACTTTGTTTACTGTAAACAGGGAAAACGACACCATCTTTCAATATGATCAGAACGGATTAGCCACCCTTTTTGCTGATGGACCCAGCGGATTAAGGGTTCCCTCCTCTTTGGCATTTATTGTTCAGGGATCAACATGCACCCCGGATGCTGATACGGATGGGGATGTGGACGGGATGGACCTTGTACAACTTTCTCTTGGGTTTGAAGCAAACTGTATGGAACTCTTTGCAGCTTCATTTGGTAGCCCATAAAAAAAGTAATACCGGCGGACTTAGACCTTGATCTCATAATGGGGTCATGCCGTACCAATTAACTGAAATAATAATAAATCACGTTCTGAAATATTCCGATTGTGGGTCTATTTTGTACTTTTCAGGGCCGAAAAGAGCGATATAGAAAAATTAGAACGTATATTCAACAATCAAAATGCACATGGGCGAGCCGGTGATTTTGAAAAGTTAAAACGGGCGCGTAGCGCGCCCGTTTCAACATCACAGCCTTTTTAGGTTGTTAAATGGTCTATTTAAATAGGCTTAGAAAAAACCTGCCAGTTTAAGGGCCAGCAAGAATGTTTTTTGAGAGATGATCTCTTCTTTGGAGGTCGGTGTTTCAAGTCCCATTCGGGCCACAAGTGGCTTTATGGTATCTGGAATTTCAGTGGGCAATTCTCCCATCATTTTTGGGAATTCCGCAGCTTGTGGTGTTTGTGCTTTGGCTGCCAGTGTTTTCAGTGAAAAAGCAATGAACAGCTCTTCTGGTGTCATTGGAGCACCACACGGAAAGTCAGGGAATAGACCCTTTGCTTTGGGGTCTGCAAGTGTTTGGACCAGTTTTTCCGGGGTGTTATTTTTGAATTCTTCCGGGATCTGATAATCTTCTGGTAGTTTCTGGTTCTTTTTCGCTTCTGCCATTAACTCTTCCTGGAATCTGGAGTCTGTAACATTAAGCATTTCTTTGATGATATCTTGGTCACATTTTCCACGGATATCTGCAATGCCGTATTCTGTAACAACAATATCCTTTAGGTGTCTTGGGATCGTGGTATGTCCATAGTTGTATACGATATTTGATACTGTTTTTGTACCTTCAACCTTGGTGCTCTTGATCATCATCAGGCAGCGACCATCCGGTAGGGCATGTGCCATGGAAACAAAATTATATTGACCGCCAACGCCACTGATTACTGTACCGTCCTCGAGCCCATCAGAACAGATGGCACCCATGATAGTGGCTTTCATACCTGTGTTGCAGAACCGGCCATCTTTACGTTGGAGCGTGCGAAGGACTTCGTTGCCGTATAGCTGGTTGGCAACATCGACTCCGGTCATTTCAAATTGCTTACGTTCTTCTTCGGGCATGTTGTTAAGATCATCATAAAAGTCCTGGGGGCCTAAAAAGAAACCGCCGGTCAGCATAACGCCATTTTTAAGTTTGGTGCCAAGACAGTTCTCACTGATAGCAGCCAGGTTAGCATCGTCAGCTAAAAGTGCAGAGTAGCGATTGTTCCCATTAACTAATTCACCATTATCATAGGTGATGTCTTCTTTGATTACGCCAAATCGTTGCAGGCTATCAAAATCTTTTTGAGTCAGATAAGGGTGAATGGTTTCATCTTCTATCATGAGCTTTAAGATATCAGCAGGGATTTCTTCTTTGAGTTTTCCGTCATTGATTAGTTTCTGAATACCAATATGATGATAGATTTTTCGTTTGATAACCCCATTTTTATAAAGCTGGAGAAAACCATCAACCAACATTTCAGTTGAACCGTAAAGTCCTTCTTCAAAGGTATCCGTGCCACCGATGTCACCGATGAGCGTTTTATATCGATCAGAAATGCCACTGTCTTTGATTAGTTTTTTGTATGCCTCATTTTCGTTATGGCGGACATTGAGTCCATAGGCTATGGAATCGCCTAATGCACCAATACCAATTTGCAGGGTGCCGTTATCTTTTATCAAGGCTGAAATATGAAGTCCAATCATAAAATCTGGAATGCTGACAGGTGCTCTGGGGGTTGCAAATAATGGATGATAGTCTGCGGGATCATCAATAATAATGTCGTAGTTTTCCGGAGAGACGACTGCATCTCCATACATAAACGGCAGTTTGGTATTGACCACACCAATGATTAATTGTTTCTCGCCTTGTTCCTGTTGCTCATGAAACCTGTCAAAGGTTTCAAGGGCTGTGTCTGAATTGCAGCTACAGCTGTATTTGAGGTCACCGTCAATTTCTGATTTGGCAACGGTGTGGGCAAATATACGGTTGTTATAAACTTCAATATCCCGCACTGTGTGGGTGTAGTTCGTGCTCAGATGGTTTTGTTGCATGTGAGGGATACCTTTGTATGTGCCGGCCTTGCTGTACATTTCAAAGATACGAATGTTTTTTGGCAGCCCTTCTTCAGAACGAAGGTCAAACAGAAAATCAATATCAGGGACATCTTTCCACGTGCGTTCTGCAAACGGACCGATAAGTCTTTTTTCCAAGTCACTTGACGGGATGGGTTTTTCAAATGAAAGTGCGGTAAAGATGGTCAGATTGATCTGGGGATTTTTTTTAGCATGTTGATACAGGGCATTGATTAGTCTGATGGGTTTTCCAAGCCCTAGGGGCATCCCAATTTTAATATCGTTTCCATACATATCAACGATATGGTCAACACATTCTTCTATGCTTAGATACTTTGGTGCTTTTTTATTCATCTCAGATCAATCCTTCATAATTAAAAATTGTTTTTTAGGTTCACAACCTTTTTTAAAATTCCAGGATGTAAACGGTTCAGCCACCTCTTTTGCGGTGTTTCCATCTATTCTTGCAAAATACCATATTCAACAGGCATTCAGATAATATCTATTGAAACTTTGGGTTGTCATTTCCCTATTTTATAACAGGTACTTGCGACACTTACATGGTCTTGCCCTTATTAGTAAACACGTTAAAAAATTCAACATAAAACCGTACATCATCTGCTCTTTTCTGTCAATAAAAAATAAACAATGTTTACTTTTTTATTGACAGTTTTTTTTAGGATAATTATTCTGTAAAAGCCTATGGTTGTGGGCTTAACTTTCTTATTCTCGACAGTTTTTTTATCTAAAAAATGTACAAAGTGTTGGGGAGTTTATGAATGGCGTTCATGTTAATTGTGTTTGTTAAATATAATTTGAATGGTAGCCTGAAAGTTAAGGGAATTATTTTATAGAAGGGTTGAAATATCCATGAATGAGATCGGGAAAATCAGCAGACAGTTTTTGGATAATGTATGCCATTCCAAGAGCAGAACCGTTGTCCTGTACTTGGGACATTAAAGAACAATATTTTTTGGGATCAAAATTCAGATTACGCCATTGGATCATATCGATCTTATGGATGGTGATGAATTCTTTTAACGCTAAAAATTCGTTTTCCGAATCACTGAATCCCGGACAGTTCAAGTAATTGATGGCAACAAATTTGTTGTGGCTCTTTGCTATATCAATACTTTTCAGTACATCTGAAAACTGGTATGATTTGGGCCTGAAATAAGCCGTGTAATGTTTTTCTTGGACAGAATTCATGCTCACCCTCATGGAATCTAAACCAGCCTTGCACAAGGCGTTAACATTTTCAGGTAAGCTACCATTGGTATTTAAATTGATAGTGCCTTTATCTGTTTTCTCTCGGATCAGTTTAACGGCGGGTTCAATTGCTTTTATCGCAGTTAGAGGTTCTCCTTCACACCCTTGCCCAAAACTAACAACCGCATTTTTAACCGTAAAAATGTGTTCAAGGCTGACCTGGGATATCTCCAGTGAAGAGGGGGTAAATGCAATTCGTTCCTGGCAGGCACAAAGATTATTTTCTGTTTGCAGAGAAATACATCCCAGACATTTTGCATTGCAAATAGTGGAGGCGGGAAGCGGAGCTTCATACCGCTTAAGAAAAAAGTTTTTTCCGGCAGGACACCCGTATTGCAAAGCACAGGTTTCAAGGTGCCGGATTAAGCGGTTTTCGGGATATTTTTTTTGCATTCTTTTTACCCCTTTGGCCACTTTTTTTTGGGGCATTTGTCTTAAATCCTGGCGGGGTTCTGTATCCACAACAAGGGCAGCAGATCTGAAATTGTTCTTTCCAAACCCCACGGCACCATAGGAGAATAAGGGAAGCATCTCATTTATACCCGTGTCATCATAGGCACAAAAGTGCTGATTTACATATCCCGGAGAGTTAAAAACAGCGACAGGAAAGATCTTTTCTTTAGGAACAAAAGGATTGTACTCGATAGTTTTGAATGCACCAGTGGATAGATCATATACAATGGGTTTTCGATTGGGCAGCATCATTAGTTCGCTGCCATGGGGCATGGGTAAAGTACTTTGGTTTGTTAGTGTCGCCGGTGTCCTACCGGATAGTCCAACAGCGCCATAGCCATCAAGTTCAAAAATCTCACCATTTTGGGCAGCAACAACAGCAGTTAAGATGTCTTTAGTCATAGTAAAAATAGTCCACCGAGTGTTTGATTGTTTTTCAGGCCGTCAGCATACAGTAAATAATATGGCAAAACAATTTAATTATTTGTTGTCTTTTAAACTTGACTTTTCATGGCTGGATACATAATTTTTGATTCAAATCAAACACATGAATCTTAAAATAAAAATAAATGCAATGCACGTTTTATAAAGGCAAAAAATATGCCCTCAAACAGATCATTACCTAATATAGATGTATCTGAAGTCACATTAAAGCCCTACTATGTAATTGGTATCGCGGCGACCACTATTGGAATCTTTGTTGTGGCGGCCCTTAATCTTTCGACACCCCTGGCATCCATTCAGGCAAGGATATTTGGGCTGGAGCAAGCCTTGACATGGAATGTGGTTTTTACGCTTCTTCTTCCAAAATTGGTTTTTGTTCTGGGGCTGACATATGTCGGGGTCATACATATGATCCAGCAGTTGTTATCGCCTGTTTCCCGATGCCTTGTAAAGTATAAAAAAGGGCAAATTCCGACAGAAGAACAAATCATAAAAGCCCGGAAAAGAATTTTGAATCTTCATTTTCTTTTTGTTCCTTTGAATGTATTTGTATGGATTTTAATTCCAGGATTTATCGGTTTGGCCTCCTTTTTTTCAGGGATTACAGACTTTAGAACAGCAATTATTCTTTCTGTCAGAGCGAGCATGGTGGGTCTGATTGCTTCTGCCGGTGCTGCCCAGAGAATGGAAGCTATTTCACGGGAAAAATTGATTCCTTTTTTCTTTCCAGATGGTCGATTGGCTCAATTGGAAGGCGTAGCAAAGTTATCTATATCCAAGCGGATTATGATGGTGAACCGGCTTGGTGCCGTGGTGCCGATAACAATTTTACTGGTCACATTATTAACCTTACAATGGGAGATTGAATCAGATCCGGTTTCTGCAGTTGTCTATGGTCGGGGGATCATCCGTTTTTCTTTTGTACTGTTTATTTACACGTTGATTTCTTCTAAACAACTTAATCGGGCACTCAGTCAAAATATTACAGATCCTGTTAATGCATTGGTGAAGGTTCTTCGTAATGTTCAAAAGGGTCGTTTTACACAGAGGGTAAAGGTCATTTCCAATGATGAAATTGGTTATGCTGGAGAAGTCGTCAATGAAATGACTGTGAGGCTTGAAGAAAGAGAAAAGATGCAGCAATCGTTAAATCTTGCCAGAGAGATTCAGCAAAATCTTTTACCAAAAGAACTTCCTAATATTCCCGGTTTTGATATTGCCGGTACCAGTATTTATTGTGATGAAACTGGTGGAGATTATTATGATTATATTTTTCTTGAAAAAGATAATCAGGATCAGATTCGGATTGTTCTGGGTGACGTGTCCGGCCATGGTGTTTCTTCTGCGCTTCTCATGGCAACCACCCGGGCTTTATTTCGCCAGAGGTCTGCCATGCAAGGTGATTTATCCCAGGTAACCTCTGATGTTAACCGCCAGTTGTGCTGCGATGTGAAAGATTCTGGAAATTTTATTACGCTTTTTGCTGTTGAGCTGGATGCCCGCAAAAAAACGTTAAATTGGGTGCGGGCAGGGCATGACCCGGCAATGTTGTATGATAACAAAGAAGATAGATTTACTCAGCTGAAAGGTTCTGGAATTGCCCTTGGGGTTGATGATGCATTTGAATATATGCAAAATACGGTTACAGATATATCAAAAGGTAATATCCTTGTGCTTTATACGGATGGGGTATGGGAAGCAAAAAATGCATCAGGGGATTCATTTGGAAAAGAAATGATGAAAAGCATCATTCAGACCAATGCCCATAAATCTTCACAGGAGATATTAGAACAGGTAATGCAAGCATTGGATCTATTCCTAAAAGAAGAAAAACGCCAGGATGATGCAACGCTTGTTATTGTTAAAGTCAGATAGGAGGTATCGGTTGAATTGTACCGCTTGAATACTGTTTTTTTGAAAGCAGTTTGACTTGCAAGCAACCTTTAGCTTAAAAAGTTAAGGTCTGGGATCGGCATCAGTTTTTTGTTGGGTCCAAGGCAAACAAGTTCCAGCTGGCAGGTGACAGCAGGCTTTTTTGCATCTGGTCGCCAGGCCTCATGAAAGAATACCACCCGGTACTCTCCTTGTTTTTCCCATGTGGTCTTAATATCCAGAAGATCTCCAAAAACCGCACCATCATGGTAGTTGATGGTTGCTTTATAAACAGCAAAACCAACACCTTGTTCATGCCACATATTGGCCAACTGGCTGACACCAATAATATCTTCGCGGGCCCGTTCAAAAAATTTTAAATAATTTGAGTGGTAGACGACGCCTGAATGGTCTGTGTCTTCATAATAAACCTGTGCTGAAAAAAGATGGGTATGTATATCATTCATATCTGGATCCTGTGCTCTGTATAATATATTCTGGATTTTTAAAAAGGTTATATATAGCTTGGAAAATAATAATTCAAGAATTTATCATGTTTTATATGAGTTTGGAGATGGAAAACCCAAGCCATACTGCACCAATGCCCAAAACTATGTGAATGAAAAGATTTGCTAAGGTCTGGATAAATTGCCCTTCTCTGGCAAAGGTAAAGATTTCATAGCCAAAGGTTGAAAATGTGGTGAATCCACCCAAAAATCCAACAAGAATTAATGCCCGGATCTCGGGAGTGAAAATCTGTCTGGTTTCAGACAGGCCTCCTAACAGGCCAATAAAGAGACAGCCAATAATATTGACGATTAACGTACCATAAGGGAAAAAAGTATTGCTGAACAACCTGAGTGATACATCACTGATCATATAACGACAGATGGAACCTGCAAAACCGCCAGTGCCTACCATGAGTATTTTTAACACGATTGTCTCCGTTCTAATTCTGTTTTTACAGCATACCCCAGATCTTCTATCCGATAGGGTTTTTTAATGTACATGCCAGCGCCAAGTTTTTGCGCCTCTTTTACTCGATAGGTTTCTGAAAATCCACTGGCTAAAATAGCTTTCTGACTGGGGTGGTATTCAATCGCTTTTTTGTATGTTTCCAGCCCATCCATTCCAGGGTCCATAATCATATCCAGTAAAAGCAGATCATAGGCGTTGTCTTTAAGGCAGTCAATGGCTTTTTCACCACTTGAAACGGTGGTGACCGAATAATTGAGCTTGGTTAAAATTGTTTCAGTAATTAAGCGCTGCTCGGGTACATCATCAATGACCAAGATGGTCTCTTTTTTCCCCCGATAAGTTTCAAGCGAAATCACTTCCTGCTTTTTGTCTCTATCTTCATGGGTTGCGGGAAAATAAACCGAGATATGCGTTCCTTTGCCTTCAGTACTGTCAAGACAAATATATCCATTGTGATCCTGCACTGTTCCCCAGACCACAGCCATTCCAAGTCCTGTTCCGCTTCTGCCCATGACTTTTTTGGTATAAAAAGGTTCGAAAACCCGGTTAAGATCTTCTGATGAAATACCCATTCCCTGGTCCGAAATTTTGAATACGACATATTCACCATTAATAACTTTCTTGTAGCCTTTAAGTGGTTTGGCTACGAATTCATTGTGGGTGTTAATGGTGACTTGCCCACTGGTGACATGGGCCTCAACAGCATTGGATACAAGGTTCATAATTGTTTTGCGCAGATGAATGGGAGATCCTTTAATGTCTATAAGATCAGGTTCTATATTCAATTGAATCTGGATGTCAGGATGATAGCTTTGAAGTTTGGCATATTCTGGAGAATGGGTATATTCTGAAATAATGTCATTGAGATTGACGACTTCAGATATTGAGACACCTCTTCTGCCTAAAGTGAGAAGATCACTGACAATTTCCGAGGCTTTTAAACCTGAATCGTGTATGGACTGAAGAGGTTCGATGAGTGGACTGTCTTTTGGCAGATCCATTAAGAGTAACTCAGGGTAGGTGACAATTCCGGACAGGACATTGTTCAGATCATGGGCAACACCTCCTGCCAGCGTTCCGATGGCTTCCATCTTCTGTGCTCTTTGGAGTTTTTCACCCATTTCACGCTGTTGTTTTTCATACGTTTTAATAGAGGTGATATCTGTGGCAATCTGAATTCTTACCATCCGCCCATCTATCCATTTAATAGCTCGGTCAAAGTTATGATACCATCGTTTGGTAATGGGGTTTTCAGCCTCCCAGACATGTACACCTGTCGGTTTGCCATTGTCATCTAATAATTTGGGATTGGTGCAGTGGTGGCATGGTTCACTCTCGCCTCTAAAAATTTTGTAACATTTTTGACCGTTCCAGTTAACGTTATTGAAACTGTTTTCCATGAATTGATTCATGAATAAGATGGTATGGTCTTCTAAGTCCGCTACATAAACCGTCGCATCAATACTGTTTAAAACCGTAAGAAATGAATCCTGGGTTTCATTTAAATTATGTTTAATACGTTTGCTTGCCTTTTCGACTTTTTTTACATCTTTTTGATATTCAATCCAGTTTTTCTGAACGCGTTGAAATCCATAAAAAAAATAAGACAAGCTGATAATAACAATCAATACGGAAATGCCCGCCAATAGTGCTGTTAATTTTGATGTTTGGCGAATGGGGCCTACAATCCCATCATATGGTGCACAATTGACAAGAGAGTAGGTTACGCCTTCAAATATAAATGGGTGACAGGCAACCACATATTTTTCATGGTTAAAAAATGGTCCGCTAAGAACAGCAGTATTTTTGGTATATAAAAATGAAGTGGGAAGCGTCTTGTCTGCTTGGGTTATTAAAGGAGACTGTTCAATGGCTTTGCCAATATATTCGCGTTTGGGATGGAAGATGATTTTATGTTCTTTGTCCAATAGCATGGTAAAACGGTTAGAAATACCTCTGGTATTGATGAACCAATCTTTAAAGCCATCCCAATTTACCAGAGTGGCAAGACTGCCATTAATGTGGTTTTCCTTGAAAACAGGGACGTGTATGGCAAGAGCATGATATCCTTCAACAGCTTTAAACGATCCGCTGATAACATTTTTTTTTGTTTGAAAAAGGGTTTTTACATGGGCCTGGTTACTGATGTCAAATCCTTCTCCGTTTTTATCCGCGCCTTCCACATATGTAAGGATTCCTTTGTTGTTCATTCTGTAGCCTGCAATAACAAAAGGTCGGTGGTTCTCATAGAAATTTAGTAAAAGTGCTCTGGCATTTTTCTCCCGATAGTCAATCAGATCTTTTTGGGTGCTGAGCATTACAAGATCATTGGTAATATTTTTTAAGGTATCTCCCAATCTTGCGGATTGATGAAAAACAGAAGTGAGTTGTTCTTGCTGGTAACGCTCAAGTATTTGTATTTCCACATGGTGGTTTAATCTCAGAGCGGTGGAAATAATAATGGCAATCATGATAAAAGTAAAACCAAGAGTAGATAGAGCGTGAAAAAGAATGCTGCGTTTATAACTGGAAGGTTTAGAGGTCATTGTAAGTTCCTGTTATGGAGATAAAGTATCAAGAAAATGGTCATAACAATTGACAACTCAAAAACGATATTTCAAATTTTTTCTTAAAAAAGACACCTAAAGGTCATAAAATATGTGACAAATGAATCTGAAACTGGACCTTTAAAAAAAAGTAATCGTTTGACAATACTACGGATTTTATACAGTGGGAACATTTTTTTTAATTATTTGAAGAAAAGCACATTTGGCGATGAGAAGAATCATAATTTTAGATTTGATCAAGGTTGAATTTGGGTGCAGATAAAAGATGGGTTAATGCTTTAATCAAGGTGTCGGGATCGAAACAAAGTGGGATTTGTTTTCTGTATTGGTCCAATAAAGCCGCCGCTTTTAGCCCAAGCGTCCTTGCCTGTGCGATTCTACCATACTCAAGTTGTTCATATGTGACAGCAGCAAGAATCAATGCTTGGTAAGCTTTTTTTTTATTCCCTTTAGAGTGCAGCCATTTTTTTTCCAGCCACTCATGGTATTCAAAAAAAAGTTCAAGATTCCACAAAACAAGACAAATGATTAAAAAGGGTTCTTCACTCTTATAACTTGAGTCAATCTGATTAAAAACCTTTTTAAAATAGACAAGCCGGTGGTTGATATAATTCATGATATGTTTTGGATGGTTTTGAGAAAGGTAATTGCTGGCCTGTGTTTTGAAAAAATCACTTTGTTTTGTTTCCAGAGCATTTATAAAATCGTGCGCCATATTATTCCTGACATCCCGGCATGCTCTGTTTTCAAAAGGATTAAAATTCATATGATTATTTCCCAGCACCGATGGATTTGTTTGTGTTTGTTTACATAGTCTTCAGGGATTGTTTTTTTTGTGATTTCTTTTATGTCTGTTGCATAAAGGTCTTTTGTTTTTAAATCAAAATTTTGATGATTGGTGGAAAAAAAGACGGTGGCACCCGAATTCATTAATTTGAAAACCTGGTTGAGCATTTGAGGGTGATTTTTAGCAATGTCAAAGTGTTCATTTTTTGTCCGAGTGGTGGAGTAAGATGGCGGGTCTACTACTGCCAGGTCAAAACCTGAATAGTTTAAATGGGCGGTTTCTAAAAAAGTTAAGGTGTCTTCCTGGATTAAGGTATGGTTTTCATCAAATAGATTGTTGAGTATCATATTCTCTTTTACCCAGTTGATCGCTGTTTGGGATCGGTCTACGGATACGGTTTGGCTTGCGCCGCCTTTAGCAGCATAACAGGTGAAAGCGCCGGTATAGCAATATAGGTTTAAAAATTTTTTATTTTTAGCCATTTCTTTAACCATTAATCGGGTATTCCTATGGTCGGAGAATAATCCTGTGTCTACGTAGTCACTGGGGTTGATATAAAATTTCAGATCTCTTTCCTGCATGGCAATTTTTTGATTGGTATGGTTGATACGTTCATATCGTTGACCTTCTTTAATGCCAGCTTTACGGGTTTTGAGATGTATATTTTCGTTTGGGACATTGAGTGCTACGCCGACGTGTTTTCCCATGACAGGCAGCCAGCCTTTGGTGGTTTGATCTCTTTTATATTCACCTATGACAATATGCCCGGCATACCAGTCTACAACTGCTCTGATTTCAGGGATATCCCAGTCATATAATCTGAAAATTTCTAAGCCTTGTCGAGCATATTTTTTGTGCAGATGTCGGTATCTTTTTTTTACTTTATTGGCAAGCATTTGCCCTTGTTGCTCATGTTTCTGATGTAATGTGTGTTCGTTCATGTATATTTCCTATTTTATATCAAAAAATATAAATACACTATTTTGATATGCATTGGCAAATCCTTCGATTTGCTTGACATCTCTTTATATGGGTAATAAAAATCAGAAGTGTTATGGGTTATATTAAAAGATGGCTTATACGTGTGTTTTTGCTAAGATAGTTTTGAAAAAAAATATTAGGAGTTAGATATGCTCAAAGATGGTGAAAAAGGTGTTATCCGTCAGAAGGGTCAAACCAATATTACATATGCTATAGCCCCTCATGTCCCTTGTGGGATTGTTTCCCCGGATCAACTTCGAACATTGGCAGATGTTGCGCAAAAATATGAGGTGGAGACCTTAAAAATTACTAGTGCTGCAAGGATTGCGATTATTGGTATTACTCAAGAACAGGTTGATAATGTCTGGGCAGATCTTGGTATGGATGCCGGACATGCTACAGGTCTTTGTGTCAGAAGTATAAAAACGTGTCCGGGTACAACTTTTTGTCGTTTAGGAAAGCAGGATAGTCTGAAAATGGGGATGGAACTGGACAAAATCTATCATGGTATGGTGCTGCCAAGTAAAATGAAAATGGGTGTAAGTGGCTGTAAAATTCAATGTGCAGAAAATTGTATCAAGGATATCTCTTTATATGGTACGGCAAATGGCTGGACAATCATGATTGGTGGCAATGGATCCGCCCGGCCAAGGCTTGCAGATATCCTGGTAGAAGATCTGGCTTTTGAAGCGGCACAAACCATGGTAATGAACGTGGTGGAGTATTATAAAGAAAATTCAAAAAGAGAGCGTATGGGACGTATGGTTGAAAGAATTGGGTTGGATACGATTAAATTAGATCTAAAAATCGATTGACATTATCGATAAGCCATTGTTTATTTTGAAGTAATAAAATAATGGTTTGATTGCGTCCCCATTATTTAAATATAAAGGAGAAAAAATTGTTTAAACAATTTGGCATTGTAACAAAAGTTAGTATTCTTGTTCTAACGGCAATATTATCCACTCTTCTGATTGTTTTTCTATGTTCATTGTTTTCATTGTCTGACATGAAACAAAATAACCAGGCTGAGCTAAATCAGGTCATTTTTGAAGAAAGAAAAAATAAACTGATTGAATTGACGGATAATGCTTTTGCAGTTCTTCAAGCGTCTCCTACAAAAAAAATTGGTCTGAAAGCTATTTCTGTTATGCGGTTTGGGAAAAATAATAGAAATTATTTTTTTATTCTTGATAATAATGGTCAGTATGTGCTTCATCCTGAAAAACCTGAATTGGTGGGGAAAGATTCCATTAATCTCCAGTCTGAAGATAGAAAATTTATCATCAAGGAGATGCTTAAACTTTCTATCGTTCAACGTAAGGGATTTTTGACCTATAAATGGGAAAATCCTCAAACAAATATTATTGGTGAAAAACTTACATATTTTAAATATATCCCAAAATTGAAGTGGGTGATTGGAACCGGAATTTATAACGATGATATTAAAGAAATTGCCCAAAAAAAAGAACAAATATTGTTTAAAAAATTTAAAAAAGATTTTGCTATTTCTACAGTGGTGATTCTGTCTTTTTCGGTTTGTTTCATCCTTCTTTCTATAATGTTCACAAGAAAATTGTTGAGCCCTATAAAAGAAGTGGCAGCATTTGCAAAAGCACTGGGGAACGGAAATTTGACTGCAGAACTAACGCATCAAAGCAATGATGAGTTAGGGGAGATGGCCAATTCCATGCGTGGCTCTGCCAGAGACCTGGGAGACTTGATTAAGCAGTTGGTTACGATTTCGACGACAGTTGCAGATTCGGCATCCAGGGTGTTGACCATTGCAGATAATTTAAAGGGGTCTTCCCAGGAAATGGAAGATTATTCTGAAAATGCGACAACCGAGACTTTAAGTATTTCCAAGCATATGAAAAATATTTTGTCTGCAACCAATAAGATAAATTCTCAGTTGGATAATATTGCAGGGTTTACCGACAGTGTCTCAAACAATACCGTTATGGTTGGCGAAAAGATTGATTCTGTGTCTAAGTCCACCACATCTGCGGCGTGTGCCATTGAGCAGATGTACGCCT
The DNA here is from genome assembly GCA_033852015.1 of Desulfobacula sp. Taxonomy (GTDB): domain Bacteria; phylum Desulfobacterota; class Desulfobacteria; order Desulfobacterales; family Desulfobacteraceae; genus Desulfobacula. Next base: position 13,119 of record JAWSVH010000067.1, on the reverse strand, counting down.
CTTTTAATGAAACGGCCCAAAACTCAAGCAAAGGAGCCGGGGTTACAGAAGATGCTTCAAAACAGGCTGGAAAAACTTCACAGATAATGAATCAGTTAGGGGACTCGGCAAAAGAAATCGGTGAAATTATTGAAATTATCCAGAACATTGCTTCCCAGACGCATCTTTTGTCCTTAAATGCGGCCATAGAGGCAGCAGGGGCGGGAGATGCCGGCAAAGGTTTTTTTGTTGTTGCCAATGAAGTTAAAGAACTGGCCAATCAAACAGAAACTTCGGCAAAGATTATTCGTTCTAAAATATTGGGAATGCAGGATCATACAAAAAAGGCAGTTGAGGTAATTGAAAACATCGTTAAAGTTATTGCAGACATTGATCAGATCATGTTTGCAATTGCCTCGTCGGTTGAAGAACAGACCAGCGTGACCAATGATATTTCATCTAATATCTCAGTAACAGCGGAAAATGCAAGTGACCTGAATGTTAAGGCAAAAGAGAATATTGATGCCGTTCGTCAGGTGGCTGTGAATATTGAGGCAACATCCAGTGAATCTGACTTGATACAAAAAGATGTAAAAGTAACCACAAGTGGTATTGAGGATGTTTTAAACTCCGTGAGCAAAACCAATGAATCTGTGAAAACATCGGCAAAAGGTATAGAGGAAATTCAGTCCCGGGCAGGTGAATTGGAAGGTCTTGCAAATGAACTTAAAGGTGTGGTGACTCTTTTTAAAGTATAATTTATAATTATTTTTAAAGCATAATATATAATTATGGAGGGGGAAAATGGACAGGAGAAAGTTTTTAAAACAGGTTTCTTTGTGGTCGGCAGGCTTGATAGCTACCCCACCGGTCTTTAATATTACTCCCCAAATATTTGCCTTAGAAGATGAAAAAGTTGCTATAAATGGTGGTGAAAAACCCGTTGTTTTGGTCGCAAAAGGTCAGAATTATCCTGCCATGGTCAATAAAATTGTGGAGAAACTGGGTGGGATGAAAGCCTTTGTTAAAAAGGGTGATAGGGTGGTGATCAAACCCAATATTGGCTGGGATAGAAATATAGAACAAGGGGCCAATACGCATCCTAAAGTTGTTGCATCTCTCGCCCAGCTGTGCTTGGATGCCGGTGCAAAAAAGGTGTCTGTCTTTGACCGTACTTGTAATGAAGAACGCAGGTGTTATACAAACAGCGGAATTAAATCTGAACTAAAGCAGATCAACGATAAGCGTCTCTCCTTGGAATATATAGACAAAAGAAAATTCGTACCGGTTGAAATTAAAAATGGAACAACGTTAAAACAATGGTCGTTTTATAAAGATGCCTTGGAGGCGGACTGCTATATTAATGTTCCGGTGGCAAAGCATCATGGTTTGTCTCAATTAAGTCTTGGCATTAAAAATATTATGGGTGTGATTGGTGGCAGGCGGGGAGGACTTCATTGGGGACTTGAGAAAAAGCTGGCAGATTTAAATACGGTTATCCGTCCAACGCTAACCATTATTGATGCCAGCCGTGTAATTACTGCTAATGGTCCCCAGGGCGGGAGTCTGGCGGATGTAAAAAAGCTGGATACTATTATTGGAACAGTTGACCCTGTTGCAGCAGATGCGTATGCATCCACTTTGTTTGGATATAAACCAGAAGACTTGGATTCAACTGTTGAAGCTCATAAAAAAGGGCTTGGGCAAATGGATCTTAAAAAGTGTGATATCCAATATCTAAAAAGTTTTGTTTAATGAAAATTAAACCCTACCTGAAACAGGTGAGGCGCATCTCTCAATTGTTGTGTCTTTTCCTGTTTTTGTTTTTATTTCGTCAGACAGACTACTCGGGCAGTGATACGCTTGATTATGCAGTTAATATTTTGTTTCGACTCGACCCTTTGGTCTTGGCTACGATGGTATTGGCAAAAAAGGCAGTTTTTGCCTTATTGTGGCCCTCTTTGATTGTTGTTGGCCTCACTCTATTCCTGGGACGGGTATTCTGCTCCTGGATCTGTCCCATGGGGACATTGATCGATATATCCGGCCATATGATTCCAGTGGGCAATAAAAAAGTTCAATTGCGTTATTTAAAATATTGTATTTTGGTCGTGACGTTGATTGGCGCGCCATTCGGGTTCCAATTAATCGGCTTTGCAGATCCATTTTCACTTTTGGTAAGGGGAATGTCTTTTACGATAGATCCTATGATGAATTTTTTAGTCTGCGGATTTTTTGATTCCATATATGTCTCAGGGCCTCAATGGGTTTCTAATATGACAGAACCTGTATATGGTTTGTTTAAAACGTTTATTCTTCCATTTCGTCAGAGTTTTTTTTATTTGTCCTTTTTATCTTTTGTTTGTTTGATTGTTATCTTTATTTTGGAATTTTGGGGAAAACGGTTTTGGTGTAGAAACCTTTGTCCTTTAGGTGCGTTATTGGCATTGATTTCAAAATGTGCTTTTTTAAAGCGGATTCCAATCAAAGCCTGTAAGAATTGTGAATTGTGTCAAACGGCTTGCCCTATGGATGCTGTAAAAGATGATAAAAAACTTCTGTTTGAAGAGTGTAACTTATGCATGAATTGTCTTGAATTTTGTCCCAATAGCATTACTACATTTAAATTCGGTATTCCAAAAGCTCCTTCAAAGATAGATATCAGCCGGCGAAAATTGATCACTGCAGGGGTTGTTGGGCTTGCGTTACCAGCCATTGCAAGGACTCAGGCCATTTCTAAAATGCCGGATAATGATTTGATTCGTCCGCCAGGCGCTTTGGATGAGGCTGATTTTCTGGCCACCTGTGTTCGTTGCGGGGAGTGTATGAAGGTTTGTATTAAAAATGGTCTTCAACCGTTATTTATGGAAAAAGGGATTGAAGGCATGTTTACGCCCAAGCTTGTCCCCCGTTTGGGATATTGTGAATATAATTGCACCTTGTGTTCCCAGGTGTGTCCTACAGGTGCGATCCAACGTTTGGATCTAAAACAAAAACATGCCTTTGTAATGGGTAAGGCTTATTTTGATCTTAACCGGTGTTTGGTATATGCTAAAAAGCAATTGTGTATTGTGTGTGAAGAGCATTGTCCCATTCATGATAAGGCCATTAAATTTACAAAGGTGATGATTCAAAATGTCCATGGAGAAAATAAGATATTAAAACAGCCCTATGTGGTCGAAAAAAACTGTATTGGCTGTGGGATATGTGAGTATGTTTGCCCGGTCCCGGGTGAAAGTGCTATACGGGTGGTGGGTAAAAGTACAATTAAAGCTTCTCTGGACGGATATGGATAAATTAAAGGAAATGTTAAAAAACAAATGAAAGTATTGATTATTGCTGCCCATGGCAGCAGGAAAAAAGAGTCAAATATAGAAGTGGCCTCCCTTGTTCAGCAGGTGGTAAAAAAAGCCCAGGATAAATTTGATCTTATTGAACACGCTTTTTTACAAATGGCCCAACCCCTTCTTGAAAGTAAAATGGAAGAGTTGGCAAGAAAAGGTGCAAAACAGATGGTGATTTTTCCGCTTTTCATCGGCAGTGGCAGTCATATTACCATTGATATCCCTGCACTTGTCCAAAAAACCCAGGCATCTTATCCAGACATAGAAATCCGGGTGACCCGGCACCTGGGTAAGATTGAGGCCATAGAAGATGTTATCATTCACGAGGTGACCACCTGAGGTTTTTTGAGTAATGAAGATTCTTCATGTTATTAGTCAACCTCCGGATTTTACCGGCAGTGGAAAATTTATCAGTCAGATTATCCATCAGAGTAATCAGCAGGGACATCATAATTTTTTATTGGCAGGTATAGCGTCTGATTTTGAATTGCCAGGTTCTTTATTGCCTGAAGACCAGTGTCTTTTTGTTCGTTTTGGAACACCGGAACTAACGCTCCCCATCCCGGGGATGAGTGATATCATGCCGTATGAAAGTCGGGTGTTTTCAACCTTGAGCCAACAAGAGATTATTGAGTATCAAAGCGCATTTAAAATAAAAATTTCCCAGGCCATTGAAAGGTTTTCTCCAGACATTATTCATACCCATCATTTGTGGGTGGTGTCTGCTCTTGTGCGATCAGTCGCTGGAAATATTCCTGTGGTTACCACCTGTCATGGTACCTGTTTGCGGCAGCATTATTTGTGTCCTGATCTTGGAGATTCAATTTTAAAGCAGTTACAGCAGATTGATCAGATCATTGCATTGAGCCAGGATCAAAAACTTAAAATTATTAAAACCATTGGTATTGCTCCGGAAAAGATTCATGTGATTAGCGGTGGGTATAACCAGGCATGTTTCTTTTATAAACCAAAGGCGTTTGATGGGATAGTTCACTTGTTATATGCGGGTAAACTGAGCACATCAAAGGGAGTGCCCTGGCTATTGAACAGTCTGGCCCTGATTCAAGATCGAGTTAAAAACCGATCTAAAAATTTGGCATTTAAGCTGCATATTGCTGGGAGTAGTACAGGAAAAGAAGAGGAAAGTTGCCTGGGTCTTATTAAAAATTTGGGATCAAAGGTGACATACCATGGTCCGCTTTCCCATGATGCATTGGGAAAATTGATGCAACAAGCGCATATTTTTGTATTGCCATCTTTTTATGAGGGACTTCCACTTGTCTTAATGGAGGCTGCTGCCTGTGGGTGTAAGATTATCACCACGGCTCTTGCCGGGGTGAAAGAAATCTTCGGGGTAGATCAAAATCCTATGGTGGACTTAATTGATCTGCCAAACTTAAAAACCATTGATACACCGTTTGAAAAAGATATGGAAAGACTAGAAGAACAACTGGCAAGCTTGTTGGAAAGCAATATCAAATTAATTATGAACGATTGTGTGCCAGATCGGGAATTGGTCTGTTCTGCCAGCTCGCAATTTACCTGGGACTATATTTTTTCAAAGATTCAAACGGTATATGCCCGCTTACTAAAAGCGGATTGATTATATCATTCCAATACCTGCAAAAAGATCAAGGCCGCCATGGGAAATCGGTTTAAAGTTAAGGGGTAATCCCAATGCTTTGGTACAATCCTTGTCTGGAAGAAGAATGCCGATACGCCATCCTTTAAAATCAGCCGTTAGTTTTTTTGCGATTTCAAGGAAAAAAGCCGGAGTTGCACTTTTGGATCCAATTCGTCTCCCGTAGGGAGGGTTGAGCATGATCACGCCTTTTTGTGAAGATAATTTGGTTGGGTCAATGCTGAAAAAATCTTTTAGGCCAATATCAATCATCGGATTGAATGGATAGTCTGAAATATTTTGTTTAATTGCGGCAATCGCATCATCATCTGCATCCGATGCAAAAATCTGTTTTTTGGGATTAATGTCTACATTCTTTTGTCTCTGTTTTTTGAAATGTGCAAACGCTTTTGGGCTAAAAGCCGGCCAGTGTTCAAACGCAAAGGATCGGAAAAAGCCCGGGCATAGGTTGGATTTTATCATGGCAGCTTCAATCGAAAAGGTGCCGGACCCGCACATGGGGTCAATCAGGATATCGTCTTTTGAAAAACCTGCCCAGGAAAGCATGGCAAAAGCAAGATTCTCTCTTAATGGGGCATGGGTAACCTTTTGCTTGATACTTCTTTTGAATAAAATTTCGCCACTGGTGTCTAAGGAAATGGTAAATTGGTCGTTATCAGCACGAATATAAATGGTCTGTAAAGATGCGTCTGTGGATGGACTATCTGCTTGGGCGTTATTTGTTGCCGGATTCTGGTGTTGTCCTATATGACTTGAAACAATGGTTTGGCATCTTTGGGCAATGGCATCGGAATGGTATAATCTTGATTTTTTAGTGGTGACTTTGAACTGTATGGGACACCCCTTTTTCAGGTACAGAATCCAGTCGATGGCATTAATTTTTTTTTCAAGCTTTCCAAAAGAGTCTGCTTTGAAGTTTCCAATCCGCATAATAATTCGTGAAGGAGTTCCCAATACCAGGTTAAGTTCAATGGCTTTGGCCAATTTGGTATCAAATTCAATGCCGCCATGAAGTCTTCGGATGTCTTTTTTGAGAATTCCTGTAGCAAGTATTTCGGTCATGCAGATATTTTCCAGCCCCGGAGTACACACGGCAAAAAAGGTGTGTTCAGGGCCGATCACTCTTCTTTTTATTCTTTTTTCAAATGAAGAAAGTTTTGTCATTTTTATAATTTCCCAAACGCATCAAAAATTAACGCTTCAGTGCTTTCCCATGCAATACATTCGTCTGTAACAGAAATACCGTATTTAAGCGCATTAAAATCAGAGGTGATTTTCTGGTTGCCTTCGGAGAGATTGCTTTCTAACATTAATCCGATGATGTTGGTATCTCCGCCGATACGTTGATCCATGACGCTTTTGAAGACAAAGGCCTGGCCTCTTTGTTTTTGTCCGGAATTATCATGTGAACAATCTATCATTACTGCATCAATCAGATTTTTTTCTTTAAGTTTTGACTGAACTTTTGCTACAGAAATTGGATCGTAATTCGGGTGGGTACCACCTCGCAGAACAATATGACCATATGGGTTTCCAGTCGTGCTGACGACAGAGGAACATCCATTGCCGTCAATGCCAAGAAAATGCTGGGGAGAGCCTGATGCCATCATGGCATTGATGGCGGCTTCCAGGCTTCCGTCTGTGCTGTTTTTGAAGCCCACCGGCATTGAAAGACCACTGGCCATTTCCCGGTGGGTCTGGGATTCAGTGGTTCTGGCACCGATGGCAACCCAGGTTAACAGGCCGGCAATATATTGAGGGATGATGGGGTCAAGAATTTCGGTGGCTGTGGGAATGCCCATTTCATTGATATCAATGAGCAGTTTTCTTGCAATTTTTAATCCCTGGTTAATATTGTAAGAGGAATTTAAATCTGGATCGTTGATCAGGCCTTTCCATCCAACGGTTGTTCTTGGTTTTTCAAAATAAACCCGCATAACCAGTTCGATTTTTTCTTTGACTTTATCTTTTAATTCTTTGAATTTTTCAGCATATTCCAAAGCAGCATTTGTGTCATGGATTGAGCAGGGGCCGGCAATGATAAGCAATCGGTTATCTTTTTTTTGTAAGATGTTTTCGATATTTTTGCGTCCTTCGACGACGGTTTTAGCCGCATTATCAGAGATTGGAAGCATTTGTTTAATATCTACCGGCGAAATAAGGGGTTTAAATCCTTTTACATTTACATCATACGTTTGTTTCATGGTTTTTTCCTTTGCAGGGGTAAATAAAAAGCCGGCGGGATAAAACAAAAAAAAGCCGCAGGCTTTTGCTGCCTGCGGCTTTTTTTGTTAAAAATATAACGTTAGCTCAAGACAGGCAGGCCAGTATAAAGATAATACCTAAAATAAAAATAAAGTCTGTCTGTCACGCTAAAAATCATTTGAGTTTTCCTTTTTTTAAAGTTTATTTAGATCACATATTCTCTTTTAAGTCAAGGTGAATTGCGTTTGGTTTTGTCGCGTTGGTCGCCTAAGAATCTTTTCTTGACATAGACTATTGAACAAAGGATACTTAAAAAAAACACTCAAAAATAAATATGTTACATAAAACCTGTGTTATGAATTTATAGGGTAATGAAACGGTCTAAAATCAAAGGCAGGTGATCATGGATACCTTGTTTTCTGGACAAAAGATTTTCGCATCCAAAGATGATAGCCAGGAATTGGAAATATTGAAGACGACCCTTGAATATGTTCCTGCCGCTATTAGTATCTGTGACGAAAAGACCCAACATGTGTTTCAGAATCAATCATTTTTCGAACTGCTTGGTTACGAATTTCATCATCTTAAGGATAAAACGCTCGAGGCGATTTATGTAGATTCAGATATGTACGAAAAGGTAACGGAGAGCCTGTCGCTTGGACAATCATGGTCTGGTGAAATCGAAATGATACAAAAAACCGGGGAAATAATCCCTGTAATGCTGTGTGCAGAGCCTATAAAAGATTCAGAAGATAATATTGTCGCTTGTGTTGGGTCTTTTATAGATCTTTCTCAAAAGCTGCGGAAGGAACAGGAATTAGAATCCCAGAAAGAATATTTATCCACTTTGCATTCAATTTCGTTGGGAATGTTTCGCCGCCTTGATCTATCTGAGTTGTTAAATGCAATTGTACTGAAAGTATCAAAGGTGACTCAGGTCCCTAATGGGTTTTTATATTTATATGATACGGATAAAAATGAGTTGGTATTAAAGTCTGCTTGTGGATGTATGTCTGATTTTATCGGGTATAAAGTTCAACCAGCAAAAGGCTTTGCAGGAATAATTTTCCAAAAGGGTGAACCCATTATTTTAGATAACTATCAGGTGTGGGATAGTAATTTAAAAGAACCGTTTGCAAGTCAAACCTTTGCCAAGATGGGGATCCCACTGATATCAGGCTCTAAAATCAAAGGTGTGTTAGGCGTTTGTCATGATACTTGCGGAAAAAAGATTAATCCTGGCAATATAGCTGTTCTTGAGGAGTTTGCAGCCATTGCTCAAATAGCCATAGATAATTCATTGTTGTTTGAGCGTCAGAAAGAAGAACTTGAGCGTAGGATTCTCCTTGAAAAAGAAAGAAAAGAGATGGAGGTCCACCTTTTTGAGTCTCAGCGAATGGATGCTGTCGGTACCCTTGCCGGTGGTATTGCTCATGATTTTAATAATATACTATCCACTATTATGGGGTTTGCACAGATCGCTCAATCAGCGTCACAGGCCGGCAGTACGATGGAAGAGGATCTTAAGGAAATATATACTGCCAGTCTGCGTGCTAAGGATCTTGTTCAGCAGATTCTCACATTTGCAAGGCAGTCTGATGATCATGTAAATGCGATTCGGGTAAATCTGATTGTCAAAGAAGTCTTAAAGTTTGTTCGTTCCTCAATTCCGACCACTATCACGATTAAGCATAATATTATTGCCAAAGAAAAGGTCTTAGCAAACCCTACTCAGATATATCAGATATTTCTCAATCTTTTTACAAACGCTGCCCAGGCCATGGAGAAAGACGGAGGAATTTTATCGGTTGAATTAAAAGAAACAACTCTTGAAGATGAAGATAGCCCCGGTGATCTCGGCCCAGGTCAATATATTAAGGCTCAAGTATCAGATACGGGTACGGGTATAGCCAAAGATCAGTTACACTCTATTTTTGAGCCATATTTTACGACCAAAGAAGTTGGAGAGGGAACAGGGCTTGGACTTTCGGTTGTCCATGGCGCGGTAAAAAGCATGGGTGGAGAAGTTTTTGTGGAAAGTAAAATAGGAAAAGGGACTACATTTACTTTATTTTTCCCTATTGTTCAAAAGGTTGATTCTACCGTGGACGATCAATCTGGAGAACAGTCCCAATCTCTGGGAAAGGGAGAACATGTACTTTTTGTGGATGATGAGGAACCTATTGTAAAGGTGGGCAAAAGAATGCTTGAAAGCAACAATTATAAAGTAACCGCGCTTACTAATAGCCAGGATGCATTGGAAGCCTTTCGATTAAAACCTGATGATTTTGATGTTGTTGTTACCGATATGACGATGCCGGATATGACCGGTGAGAAACTGGCTGGAGAATTGAAAAAGATTCGTTCAGATATCCCGGTTGTTTTGTGCAGCGGGCATCATCAATATGCTTCTAATCAAGATTTGCTGGCAAGAGGTTTAGATTATATATGCAGCAAGCCGATTTCAAATCAAGAGCTCGCAAACGTTGTTAGAAAAGCCCTTGATGGTATATTGCCGGAATAAACCATCAGCCTTCTTTTTGTTGTAAATCCTTCCTTAATTGATCAACTTTTCTTAAGTAAATATTCTTGCACTTATTTTCCATTGATAAAAGTGTGTCAAAGGCATGGGAGAAATTATATTTGGAAATGGTAAACAGTCCATGGCCATAGACAATGGCGTTATCTGTGTGTTTAAGGGCAGCGGGAAGGGTATTGCAAAGACCTGTGGGGCCTGTGCCGACTTCTCCCGGTACAATGGGGGTATTTTCTACAAACCTTTTTTGGGGACATTTGATGTGGCACTGGGTTTTAAATTTGCAATTCGCTTTTTCAATTGGGTCACAGTCCATGGATAAAATTACACAGAATTTGGGGTGGCCATGGAGAATAGCTCGACAGCCGGTTTGGCTGATGGTCTCAAGATGAGCACTGAGTTCACTGGATGCTGTTAATCCGGCACTGGTCGATTGATCAAGAGGTACCGGATCAATACAAAAATCCAATTCATCCAGCGAACTTCCGGTCTGGCTGATATAAAGTGTGTCATTCCATAAATAGGATACGTTACCAAAATAGGAGTCCACCAGTCCATATTCTACGGTTTTTTGACCCGCCTGAATAATGGCAGCGTATACCGTTTTTTCATCGGCAAAGGGGAACGGAATCATTTGGGGCGATTCTTTTTGTTCATTCTCAAGATAGGGAATAACTGCATCAAACAAAGCATGGTCGTCTTTAGAAACCTGTTGAATTTGAAGGGCTTCAAGATAATCTGTAAAAAATTTGATAAAACTTGCAAAGCATACAGAACTTATAGTGACAAATCCTTGTTCCGGGCTTACGGTTCCATGGGCTATAATAGCGGGACCTTCAAAAGAATCATTGCTTTCATCTGGCACGATGATAACGCTTTTCCTGTTTTTTAATGTCGCCGTGATCTTATCCGGGCAAAAGGTATCAATCACGGGCAAATCATGCAGAAAGGTTCGTGTTTCACAATCTTTGGGTTGAATTATTCCATCTGATTTCAAGGCATGTTTTCCCAGATGGCGGATCAAACTTTTATAGGGTTCAACAGGCCTTAAAAAAATCAGGGAATTGATATTTAACCCGTTAAATACTTTTTCTAGAGTTTGGGTTTCTTTGGCCTTGCGATTCCAGACAAGAATATCGTCCAGGCCACCAATCAGAGGCTGTGAAGGTCCGAAATCCTCTCCCAATTTTGCCTGGATTAGTTTGTGGGCATATTTTTTTACTAATTTTTCCATTCAAGTCCCAGTGATGCTGCTTTGTCTTTAGTTGGGAGCCCGTTTAAAGTTAATCCCCTGACTTTGTAGTATTTTGTTTTTGCCTCAATAAAATCTTCCCGGTTGATGGGAGGAATGGCAATGGTATTTCCACTGGAGCCTTTTTCGTCAAAAAATCGTTGGGGAAGATCATCCTGTTTTGTATCAAACCCATTTAGGGCGTTGATGATTCGTTCATTATAATAAATTCGTTCTCCTTTTTCTAATAGATCCTGTGCACTGGTTTTCATACCGGTTACAGCGGTGTATACATTGGCGTATTCTTCCAAGGTGGCAGCAAAAAATGTAAATTTACAGGCTGTTAAGGAGTCTACTATTGCATTGAGATCTTCGGAGATTTTAATGATCCTTGCTTTGCCGCTAAAACTGAATCGATCCGTTGCCACAGGTTTTCGCAAGATTTCATGGGCAATTGGATATGCTCTTAAATGGCAGCCACCCCGGGTGGACATGGCATATCCCAATGCCATACCATAAGCTCCTCTGGGATCATAGGCAGGAAGCTCCATGCCTTTGACCGCCATCGCTGTTTTTGGATGCCCCATTTTTTTTGCGTAAGCAGTTGCCCCAAGTCCCAGATTTTTTCCCTCATCTTTTCCCAGAGCAATATCTTCTATCAATGATAAAAGCGTTTCTTTGGTGTAATCTTTTCCCGTGATTTCCCGGCGGCAGGATAGAGTGGATGCGGTAGATACGGTATCCATGCCAAAGTGATTGCATAATTGGTTTGCCTGGACCACAAGATCGGTATCGGTACATTCGATCAGTGCCGTGAAATGGGACATGGTTTCAAACTCAGGCATGGCAATGGATTTTTTTGCATGGGTTCCTGTTTTTTTACAGAGAATATGACAACCAAGGCACCCGTGTTTTTTAGGTGCATAGGTCTTTGTATACGCCGCCGCGTTAAGTTTGGATGCCGGATCAAATTTCGTACGTTTGAAATTGTCTGTGGGCATCATCCGACGGTTGTCAATTAAATCATATACGGCACCGGTTCCCAGTGACGTGAAGCCAAACGGGCCCATTAAGGCCGGAGAGGCGGCTGTGAGTCTTAAAATATCTTCCCGGGCTTGTTTTAGTTTTGATGGATTCTTTATGCGGGTATGTCCGGTACCGTCCACCATTATATATTTTAATTTTTTTTGGGCCAAACAGGTCCCAAGTCCACTTCTTCCGGCGACAAAATGTTGATCAACCACAATGGAAGCATAGCGCACTCCATTTTCTGCTGCAGGCCCAATGGTCATCAGGGATGCTTTTTTCGGGGCAATATTCTGGTGAACCTGATGAGTCTTTTGTCCCCAAAGAGAGGTGGCATTTTTAAATTTAATTTGATGGTCTTTGATTTCTATTCCCACAGGAGATTTGGCTTTACCCGTGATTACAATCCCATCCCAGCCGGCACGTTTAAGCCGTGTGGCCAGTTTTCCACCCACAGAAGAATCTGCCACAAGCCCTGTGAGCGGAGACTTAGACACAATGTGTGCCCGCCCGGACGTTGGAGAAGATGTCCCGGCAAGGGGCCCTGTAAATATGCTGATCACCATATCTTTGTGGTCCCAGGGTAACGTTGCTTTTTGTCTAAGATATCTTCCGCCAAACCCCTTACCTCCGACATAGCAATTTAGGTCCTCAATAGAAGGGGCTTCAATTTCAAACGTTTTGTTTGAAAGATCAATGTGCAGTATTTTTCCAGTCCATCCGTACATAAAATTGGGACCATGTTTGGGGTTAGTTTGTGCCATACGCGTATTTCCTGCCAGTTTGTAAATATCATACGCCGGTTTAAAATGAAATACTGGTTCCAAAAAGTGTTTATTTTTTCAAAGAAAGATCACTCGATCAAATTTTCATTTTCAAATCTGTTTTTTTGCTTTACAAATAGAGGATACAAATCTGTTCTCAAAAGAGGTGTTCATGACGATAAAACGAGTGGGAATATTGACCGGAGGGGGAGATTGTTCCGGGTTAAACGCTGTCATCCGGGCGGTCACCCGGGCTGCGATTATTCAATATGGGGCAAAGGTCATCGGAATTGAAGGTGGTTTTGAAGGGTTGATATCCGGTCAGACCCAGGATCTTACGACAAGTACGACAAAGGATATCTTAACCTTAGGTGGAACCATTCTTGGGACCA
>JAWSVH010000066.1:0-8450 GCA_033852015.1 Desulfobacula sp. | reverse complement strand
GAGTAAGAACGGTCTTGGTGGAATTAAAGGACATCGATCTGTGGGTGGATGCAGAGCTTCTATCTATAATGCGACGACCATGCAGGGAAGTGATGCACTAGTTGGATTCATGAAAAAATTTGAGGGAGAGAATAAATAATGAAGGTACTTGTTAGTGATAAAATGGGTGATGTCGGACTTGATATATTTAGAAATCAGGAAGGCATTGAGCTGGATGTAAAGACAGGTCTGACCCCGGATGAATTAAAAGAAATTATTGGTCAATATGATGGTTTGGGTATTCGAAGTGCGACCCAAGTGACAAAAGAGATTCTTGATGCTGCCACGAACTTGAAAGTAATTGCCAGGGCGGGTATCGGCCTTGATAATGTAGATATCGATGAAGCCACCAAACATGGTGTAGCCGTTATGAACACCCCGGGTGGAAATACGGTTACCACCGCAGAACATGCCATTGCAATGATGATGGCCCTTACAAGAAATATTCCCAGAGCCACCATGTCCATGAAGGCGGCCAAATGGGAGAAAAAATTGCTTCAGGGCAGAGAAATTTGTAACAAGGTGTTCGGTGTTATTGGATTTGGTAACATCGGTTCCATTGCAGCCAGTCTTGCAAAGGGCTTGAAAATGAAGGTCATTGTATTTGATCCAAATATCTCGCAAGAGCATATCGAAAAAGCAGGTTATGATTATGTAACGTTGGATGAACTTTTTGCTCAGGCGGATTATATTACCATCCATGTTCCAAAAATAGATGCTACCATTGACCTTTTAGATGCAGAAGCGTTTGCTAAAATGAAAGACGGCGTCATGGTCATTAATTGTGCAAGGGGTGGAATTATTAATGAAGCGGCTTTGTATGATGCGATCCAGTCAGGTAAAGTTGGTGGCGCAGCGTTAGATGTTTTTGCTACAGAACCTCCGGGAGAACATCCTCTGTTAACATTGGATCAGGTTATTGCGACCCCGCATCTGGGAGCCTCAACTGCCGAAGCTCAGACCAATGTTTCTGTTGCTGCAGCAAACCAGATTATTGCGTATTTGTTGAATGATACGGTTATCAATGCGGTTAATGTGCCATCTGTTACCGGTGAAATCTTAAAACAGCTTAAACCCTTTATCTATCTTGCGGGTAAAATGGGTAAAATGCTGGCTCAGATTTCAAAAGGTGGTGTAAAAGAAGTTAATATCGAATATATTGGTAAATTTCCTGATCTGGATCTCAAGCCAATCAGTGTTTCCGGGATAAAAGATTTGCTGGCCCAGTTTGTTCAGCACGATGTCAATTCGGTTAATGCGATCTCCTTGGCAAATGAAATGGGAATAAAAATTTCAGAATCCACATCAAAAGAAGCAGGAAACTTTCTCAATCTTATCCGGATGACTGTGGTGACAGATGAAGAAACCAATATCCTTGAAGGAACCATTTTTGGAAAAGATGATCCAAGAATTGTAAGGATTAATAAGTTTCGTTTGGAAGTTATCCCAGAAGGGTATTTGAGCCTGATTCATAATGTGGATAGACCTGGTTCTATAGGCGCTATGGGTACTGCTCTTGGTAAACATGGAGTTAATATTGCTCGTATGATGGTGGGAAGAGAAGACGACGGTGATAGAAATATTATTTTCTTGAGAACAGACATACCTGTTACAGCTGAGGTTGTAAAAGAAATAGAAGCGCTTGACCTTGTGATTAGCATGGCAACGTTTGAACTTTAAAATAAACAAATGGCAGATTTAAAAAGAAAGATACCTTTTAATTACACATCTGCTGATGACAAACAGATCATCAGGCTCCTTTTTGGACCTGATTTGCTCAATGTGATTCAAACCCTTGAGCTTAAAAAAGATACCGGCAGATCCTCCAGACGACTTTATCGGTTTATGGGGGATCTGTTTATCATCCAAAGAAATCCCTATTTATTTCAAGAGTTAATCGACTATCCCAACGTAAAAAAGCGGCTCTTTTCAGAGTTTAAAAATGATCTGGCTGCTATCGAAGTTTATGCCGGGAATGATGATGTTCGACTTATCCTTGATCAGTGCAAAAATATCTTAAACGAACTTTCTAAAAAGATTCAAACCACCCGATCAGATCAGCAAAAAATTTTAAAATATTTATCACCGGTGGTGGGAAAAGATAATATCTATTTTGACCCATTTAACCTTACGGCGCACGCGACAGATGCTACGGATTGGCGCAGGTGTTTGCCGGTTGCTGTGATACGTCCTGATAAAGCCGAGCAGGTTACAGGATTGGTCAAAACCATTGAAAAATTGGGTTTTAATATTATCCCTCGAGGAGCGGGGACAGGTCTTACTGGTGGGGCAACCCCTTTGAGTCCAACGTGCATAATGGTGAACACGGAAAAGTTGAATCGTATTTTTCCTATTGAGGTTAACAAAGATGAAAAGGGTAAATCATTTTCATCTATGAAACTTGAGGCAGGTGTGATTACTCAAGATGCCATTGATACTGCTAAGGATCAGGGCTATATTTTTGCCACAGATCCAACCAGTTCATGGGCATGTACCATTGGTGGGAATCTGTCCGAAAATGCTGGAGGAAAAACAGCGGTTCTGTTTGGGACTGCTATAGACAATGTATTGTCTTATGACATTGTTATGCCGGATGGGATATCTTACACTGTAAAGCGAAGAAATCACCCCCAAAGAAAAACCTTGCCAACAGATACGGCTGTTTTCGATCTTTTTTGTGAAAATAGAAACGAAAAAATTGAGACCATTGAAATTGAGGGCAATCAGCTGCGTAAAAAAGGCCTTGGTAAAGATGTCACCAATAAGACTTTGAACGGGCTTTTTGGTATTCAAAAAGAGGGGTGTGATGGTATTATTACCAGCGCTTCATTTATTCTATACCCAGAGTTTAAATTTAAAAAAACAGTCTGTATTGAATTTTTTGGCAATGATATGAGCCAGGCAGGCTTAGTTATTAAAAATATTTGTGATGGATTTTCCGATAAAGAACCTGCATTGATGGCACTGGAACATTTTGATGAAGAATATATTAAAGCCATAAGATATAAAACCAAAACGAGTGTGGGCAGTCGTTTGATTGCTGTTCTGCTTATCGATATGGTGGCCAATGATAAAGATAAATTATCAAAGGGGATATCTATTCTTGAAGATATTTTAGATGCCTACGATAAGACGGGTTTTAGTGTGGCCAAAAATGATATTCAAGCTGCTCGTTTTTGGCAGGATAGAAAACGT
Organism: Desulfobacula sp.; assembly: GCA_033852015.1. Classification (GTDB taxonomy): domain Bacteria; phylum Desulfobacterota; class Desulfobacteria; order Desulfobacterales; family Desulfobacteraceae; genus Desulfobacula. Next base: position 5,216 of record JAWSVH010000066.1, on the reverse strand, counting down.
TTAGGCGCTATTGCCGCTCACACAAATGCTTTTAAGCTTAACGAAGATATTGTTTTGCCGATTGATTCTCTAGCCGATTTTGCAAAGTTTATTGATCAATATAATATTGAAGAAAAAAAGTTTAATCAGGTTCGGATAATTTACAATATTATTGAGTATCTGGACAGTGCCATTCCTTTGTCCGACCCGGAATTGTTGGAAAAAAGAGTCGGGCAGGCCAAAGACCTGGCATATCGAACTCGTAAAAAACTGGATATTGCCTCAAGGGATGCTATCGAGGCAGGTATTCATGCTAAAAATTTTTATGAGTATGTAATGGACAGTCTTCGAGGATATACCCTTGTCTCTGAAAAGGTGGTCCAGGTTTATGGCCAGACAAAAGCCAGACAGATTGTCATTGCAACTCATATGCATGCCGGAGATGGAAATGTCCATGTGAATATTCCGGTACTGTCTAATGATCGGGAAATGATGACACGGGCCAATGCTACTGCAGATAAAATCATGGAAAAAACGATCCATCTCGGTGGTGTGGTATCAGGAGAGCATGGAATCGGTATTACAAAATTTAAATATCTGGCTCCCGAAAGAGTTGCTGAATTTACCGAGTATCGAAAGAAAGTAGATCCCAATGGATTAATGAATCCCAATAAGTTGTCTGAGCCAGATATTATTGAAAAAGTGTTTACTCCGTCGTTTAATTTGTTGGAATTGGAAGCAAGGATTTTAAAACATGGGTCTTTGTCCCAGTTGAGTCAAAAGATTGCCAATTGTGTCCGGTGTGGCCGGTGTAAACCACAGTGCCCGGTATTTTTCCCCGCAAAGAATATGTTTTTTCATCCAAGAAATAAGAATCTGTCGATTGCTGCCTTGATCGAAGCACTGTTGTATATTAGTCAACGGACCCAGTCTACCGGATTTCAGATTCTTAAAAATATTGAACAGATTGCGGACCATTGCACTATCTGTCATAAATGTTTTGATAAATGTCCGGTAAATATTGACTCGGGCTTGATCTCTATTAAAGAGCGCAATATTCTGCAAAATATGGGTTTTAAACAAACGCCAGTTCCGACTCGTTTGACCCTCGAATACCTTTCCAGTAAAAGTCGGGTGTTTAATCCAATCATGCGGACGCTTCTTTTGGATATCGGTGCTCGCCTTCAACGTTCGGCAACAGCAATGCTTTCACCGTTAAGGAAGATGCACTATATAAAGGGGTCTAAAACAAGTGGGTATGAAGTTGGAGCCTTGCTTCAATCTCCTGTGAGTCTCCCTCATTCTCCTTCATTGAGATCTTTATTGCCGGAAACGAAAAACAATCAGGCGGTGATCTTAGAACCTAACAATGATGCAATTGCCACTGTTTTTTATTTCCCTGGATGTGGAAGTGAACGTGTGTTCTCTAAGATCTCCATGGCGTCTATTTTGCTGCTTTTAGAGGCACAAACCCGGGTGATATTGCCGCCGTCCTTCATGTGTTGTGGATATCCTTTGCTGGTGAACGCTAAAAAAGCGGATTATGATAGAATGGTGCTTGAAAATATTATTATATTGAGCCAGATACGCCAGATGTTTCAGGACTTGAACTTTGATGCCTGTATTATCAGTTGCGGTACATGTATGGAATCTATGCACCATATTGATGCAGGACTGATATTTGATGCCCCCATCTTGGATGTGTCACAGTATATCTTGGACAAAGATCCATCTATTCAATTGGATGAGGATTATCTTTATCATGCGCCATGTCATGATTCTTTAAATGATTTGGCCATTACGATGCTTGCGCCGCATAGTAAAAACATATCTATTCAAAGCATACCCTCATGCTGTTCGGAAGCGGGCACCATGGCGTTGTCCCGCCCTGATATTACCCATTCCATGTTGGTCAGGAAAAAGGATGCGATTAAAAACGTTCTTTTTAAAGAAAAGAACAGCCAAACGCCGATAAAAATGCTGACCAATTGTCCATCTTGTCTTCAAGGTTTGGGCCGTCATAGTGATTTGAAGATGACTCCCATTCATTTGGTGCAGGAGTTAGCACGTTTAAAAGCGGGTAATGATTGGGAAAAAAAATTCAAGGTTTTAATAAAGAATGCTGAAGTGGTTACTTTTTGATATGAATCTTGTGCTGCTCGAACAAAAAGATTTTGTTAAAGATGGATGTGTGATTTTATTTGGCAGGCGCTTTGAACATTTAAAACGAGTGAATAAAATTGTTGAAGATGATATTCTTACGTGTGGATTTCTCAATGGCAAGATAGGTACGGGCAGGGTGGTAAAAGTATCGGATCAATCTGTTGAAATGATCATCTGTTTGGACCGGCAGCCGCCATCACCTTTACCGCTGACCCTTATTTTAGCGCTTCCCCGACCTAAAATGCTCAGGCGGATTATCCAGAATGTGACCACCCTTGGCGTAAAGACTATTTATTTGATCAATTCATGGAGAGTGGAGAAGAGTTTTTGGAAAAGTCCGGTTTTGACTGAGGATTCTTTGCGAGAGCAGATGATCCTGGGGTTAGAACAAAGTTGTGATACAACGTTGCCCACGATTTATAAAAAACGGTTTTTTACTCAATTTGTGAATGAGGAGCTTGCTGATATTTCAAAAGGTGCTTTTTGTATGACAGCTCACCCAAAAGCTCAAGCGGTTTGTCCTGTTGGAGTGACGAATGAAAGTGTGCTTGTGGTTGGACCCGAAGGTGGTTTTATAGATATTGAGATAGACACGTTGAAAAAAGTTGGATTTTTACCCTATCATGCAGGGAAAAGGATTTTAAAGGTTGAAACTGCCGTGACGTATTTGATTTCACGGTTGTACATATAAAAGAATAGGTAAAAAAATGAATGATAAAAAGAAAATAGATCAAGAACGTCAAAAATCTTATGATAGACTTCCTCCAGGAGTTAAAGAGAGTCTTACCCCGGAAGAAAAACAGCTTTTTTTGCATGGAGAGGAATGGCCAGAGTCTCTTTTTGAAAAGTTGGAAGAATTTATCATTAAAGAATAAATTTGACACTTAGGTCCATTGGCCTTAAAATTATCTGTATAATCTTCTTGTAAGGAGAGTTAATGGTCACTGCATCTGAACGCAAAAAGAATATTGAAAAATATACCAAGTATGCACAGATACTTGAAAAAACCCGCTGGGCAAGTGAATTTTCCTGGGATGATATTCGTGTTATTTGTCATTATATTCATCCGGTAAGTGCTAAAAAGGGCGTTGCCGTATTCAAGGAAGGCCAGACCGAAGAAAGCCTTGGAATAATTGTAAAGGGTTCCATTGATATCTTTAAGCGTGGGGATGATCAACATAAAAAAGTGGCCACCTTAAAAAGCTCTCAAACATTTGGAGAGATGGCCCTGCTGGATGGAGAACCTCGATCGGCCAGTGGTGTTGCTACAGAAGATACTATTATTTTTTTTATTTCAAAAGAAAGTCTGATCAATATTTCTGCTGATTATCCAAAATTGGGATTTCAGATTTTATGGAAAATTTCAAAGCTGATCAGCCAGCACTTAAGGAAAACCACCGGGAAGTTGGTGGATTATATGGAAAAATAGGATGTTTAAGTTCGAGTGGTGTCTACTTTTAAAATTGAAGCATGCTTTGTGATTTTATCCCATGATGCTTTCAAAAGGTTGATGGATTTTGAAGCCTGAATTTCAAGACATTTTTTATAGGTTTCGGATATTGAAACAATTTGTCCGCCTATATTCTTTTCAGTCTTAGAAAATTCAATATTGCATAATTCATTTGTAAAGGAACAGATATACCGATGAAGATCTGTGGTTCCTAATTCCTGTTTGAGGGTGTCAAAGTCTGAGACAGGTTTCATTGCATTAAGAATAGAGGGTGGAAGATGCCATTTGGAAGCTATATATCGGCCAAGTTTGCTGTAAGATACACCGATGATTGACTTGGATGCCTGTTCCCTTGATATGTTTTTATTGTCTGCCAGAAGTTCAATATTGATATAAACTTCCGGAGTAAACAATACCACAAGATATTCTCCAAAATCATATAGCATGGCACTAATCTGGATAGCCTCGGCATCTATAATTCCATCATCAACGGCGATTTGTCGCGCCATAAGACTTCTTTGCAATGCCTTTAGGGTTTTGTCCTTTAATATGGAAATATTGGCGATGTCCTGCATGAGTTCATAAATCTTCAAGCTGGCCGCAGCATTTTTAATTTCTTCGGTCCCAAGAATAATCATGGCTTCGGATATGGTGGCAATTCCCTTGTTGGAAAATTGACCATAAAAAGATGAATTCACCAGTTTTAAAAGTTTGGATGTTAACGCCACATCCTTTAAAATAACATTGGCAATATCACTGGCTGAAGAATACTTCATGTTCAGTATTCTATTTACATCGTTGAGTTGATTGGAAAAAGATAAAAAAGAGTCATTTTTTGTTATTTTTTCTAAAATGTTTTTAATAAAAGCCTTATAGTCCGTTTGTTTCTGATTTTTGGGAGGAGATGTCTGCAGATTCGAGATTCTATTGAATTTAGAAAAATCAATTACATCAAGGTCTATACCTTTATGGGCTGTGGCAATATCTGACATGTTAACTCCAAAAGATTAAAACAAAGCTTGAAAAACGCCTGGATTACACAATATAATAAGCGAATGATAGTCTTATTTACGATATTTTTCAATGGTTTTGTATTCATGCAGACTTGCAGAGGATTGTGGTATCAATAAAACAAAGAATATATTAAAAAAACTTAAACAGCAGGTTAAAAAAAATCGCGGAGATTTTTCACACTATAATATCGTTCGCATGCGAGAAGCCATTCGGTATCTTACACCCCAAAAGTTTGAGATTTTTATAAAAGTTCCTTTTTTGCTTCATATTAATGCCCCTCAATATCCAGGATTTGTCGATACCAAGGTCCTTGCGCACGGCATATTGAACTTTGAAGAATCTGGTTTTTTTAAAGAAGTTTTGAAAACAACGCTTTTTCCCAAATCCATTGTTGAAACCACCCGGATGAAAGACCCTTGTGTTCTTGGCTTTTACCATATCGGAAGTCTTGGAACGTTCACTCAGTCAAGTGGGTCCGATTTTGATTATTGGGTCATTATTGATAAAAAAAAATTTACAAAGGAGCGTTACGATAATCTTGAAAAAAAACTTGATGGCATACTGAAGCATTGCAGGGAGGATTATAGCCAGGAAGTTAGCTTTTTTATCA
>JAWSVH010000253.1:0-5561 GCA_033852015.1 Desulfobacula sp. | reverse complement strand
GATCCACTGATTGCGGGTAGCGTAAATCCTCAGGATATTATGAATATTAAAGGTGAGGTTGCTTTGGCCAAATATCTGGTTGATGAGGTGCAGGAAGTTTACCGACTCCAAGGTGTGCGTATAAATGATAAACATATTGAAGTTGTAATTCGTCAAATGATGCGGAGAGTTAAGGTGATCAGTACAGGTGATACCAACTTTATACCTGATGAGCAGGTTGACCGTGTGCGTTTTGAAGAAGTGAACCGAGAGGTTGCCATGAGTGGTGGTGAGCCGGCCAAAGGTGAACCATTGATTTTGGGTATTACTAAGGCGTCGCTGTCCACGGATAGCTTTTTATCTGCAGCATCATTTCAGGAAACAACAAAAGTATTGACCCTGGCTTCAATCGAAGGCAAATATGATAGCTTGAAAGGATTGAAGGAAAATGTAGTTATGGGAAGGTTAATACCGGCTGGAACGGGTTTTCGGGGGTATGCAGATGTTGAAGTTGGATTTGGAGAGGTTGAACAGGTTTAGTTAAAAATAAAAAAACTTGACATTAATACCGGACGAAAGTAGAATTATATATTTTGTCGTGTATGACAATAGTTTAATTTTGATAAGGAGCGTTGGGAAAGTTATGCCGACCATTAATCAGTTGGTTAGAAAAGGTAGAAAAAAATCGGAAAAGAAAGTATATACACCGGGTTTGAAAGGTGGTCCGCAAAAGCGGGGTGTTTGTACCAGAGTATACACGTCAACTCCTAAAAAACCAAACTCGGCTTTGAGAAAAGTAGCCAGGGTTCGTTTGACTACCGGAATGGAAGTAGCAGCTTACATACCGGGTATGGGTCATAATCTCCAGGAACATTCTGTTGTTCTTGTGAGGGGCGGTAGGGTAAAGGATTTACCTGGTGTCCGCTATCATATTGTAAGGGGTGCATTAGATACCTTGGGTGTTGATGACAGGCGACAGGGTCGATCAAAATATGGTGCGAAGAGACCTAAATAATATAGATTATAATTTAAGTTACGGTGGATAAATAATGGCTAAAGAGATCAGTCTTGATAATCGAACAAAGGATGCAACGGCAGAAGAAAAGCTGGCTGCTAGATTTGTTAATTGTGTCATGAGAGACGGGAAAAAAAATGCAGCTCGCAAAGTGGTTAAGAATGCTTTGTTGATGGCAGAAGATAAGACAGGTGAGCCTGCTTTGAGTATATTGAAAAAAGCAGTTGATAATATCAGGCCTGCAGTTGAGGTTAAATCCAGAAGAATTGGTGGCTCTACTTATCAGGTGCCGACAGATATTAAACCGAATCGTCAGACGGCGCTAGCATTTAGATGGTTGATCAATTTCAGCCGAAATCGCTCTGAAAAAGGTTATGCAAATAAATTGGCTTCGGAGCTTATGGATGCATTCAATAACCGTGGTGGCGCAATTAAGAAAAAAGAAGATACCCATAAAATGGCAGAAGCAAACAAGGCTTTTGCACATTTCAGATTTTAAAATGAAAATATATATATTAAATACCCTGATAACATTCCACAGGAGGAATAAATAAAATGGCTAAGGAGAAATTTGAGCGGAACAAGCCGCATGTGAACATTGGAACAATTGGTCACATTGATCATGGTAAAACTACGCTTACAGCAGCAATTACAAAACATGCAGCTCTAAAAGGTGGCGGTACATATGTTCCGTTTGATGAAATTGATAAAGCACCTGAAGAAAGAGAACGTGGTATTACAATAGCCACAGCTCATGTCGAGTATGAGACAGCAAATCGTCACTACGCACATGTGGATTGCCCGGGCCATGCTGATTATATTAAAAACATGATTACCGGAGCAGCTCAGATGGATGGTGCTATTTTGGTTGTTAGTGCTGATGATGGTCCTATGCCCCAGACAAGAGAGCATATTCTTCTTGCCCGTCAGGTTGGTGTGCCCTCGATCGTCGTGTTTTTGAACAAATGTGACATGGTGGATGATGAAGAGTTGATCGAACTGGTTGAAATGGAACTTCAAGAACTTCTTGAAACCTATGAATTCCCAGGGGATACTACACCTATTATTCGCGGCAGTGCACTGAAGGCTCTTGAATGTGATGATGTCGACTCTGATGATGCCAAACCTATCTTTGAACTTCTTGATATTCTAGATTCTTATGTTGAAGAGCCGGAAAGAGATGTTAATAAACCCTTCCTGATGCCCATTGAGGATGTATTCAGTATCTCAGGTCGTGGAACCGTTGTTACCGGAAGAATTGACCGTGGTATCGTTAAGACTGGTGAAGAGATTGAAATCGTTGGAATCAGAGATACTCAGAAGACAGTTTGTACCGGAGTTGAGATGTTTAGAAAACTTCTGGATGAAGGTCAGGCTGGTGATAATGTAGGTCTTCTGCTTCGTGGTACTAAGCGTGATCAGGTAGAAAGAGGTCAGGTTGTATCAAAACCCGGAACCATCAACCCACACACCAAATTTAAAGCTGAGATGTATGCCTTAAGTAAAGAAGAAGGTGGACGTCATACCCCGTTCTTTAGTGGTTACAGGCCCCAGTTCTTTTTTAGAACAACAGATATCACGGGTGTGTTGACTTTGGATGAAGGCGTAGAAATGATTATGCCTGGTGACAATGCCACCATTAATGTAGAGCTCATTAACCCCATCGCCATGGAAAAAGAACTCAGGTTTGCCATCAGAGAAGGTGGACGTACTGTTGGTGCCGGTGTTATCGGTGAAATTGTAGAATAAATTAGGAAGAACGAGCTATTATGTTGAAAACAAAAATCAGAATCAGACTAAAGGCATATGATCATAAACTTCTTGATCAGTCTTCAGTAGATATCGTCGATACAGCAAGGAAAAGTGGGGCCAGAATCGTGGGTCCTGTACCACTTCCCACTCGGATCAACAAATTTACTGTTTTGCGTTCTCCCCATGTGAATAAAAAGTCACGTGAGCAGTTTGAAATTAGAACGCATAAAAGAATGATGGATATTTTAGAACCTACCCAGCAGACCGTTGATGCATTGATGAAATTGGATCTGTCTCCTGGTGTAGATGTAGAAATTAAATTATAGGTCAATAACAGGAACCAATTATGAGCGCGTTACTTGGAAAAAAAATCGGAATGACCAATGTGTTTTCCTCGGATGGGAAACTCATACCTGTTACCGTTTTACAGGTTGGACCATGTGTTGTTACCCAGATAAAAACTGTAAAGACAGATGGGTACAATTCACTTCAATTGGGTTTTGATGAAAAGCCAGTTGGAAAATTGAATAAAGCCATGGCCGGACACCTGAAAAAATCGAGTGATAAGGGATTCCGAGTTTTAAGAGAATTTAGAACCGATGATGTCGATGCTGTTGAAGCGGGTAGCACTGTCGGATTGGATATATTTACAGTGGGTGACAAGGTTAATGTCACCGGTATTTCAAAAGGACGTGGTTTCCAGGGGACAATTAAGCGACATGGTTTTAGTCGAGGTCCAGAAACTCATGGTAGTCGGAATCACCGGGCACCAGGGTCTATTGGAAACAGCGCTTGGCCAGGAAGAGTTTTTAAAGGTAAAAAACTTCCAGGGCACATGGGCGTTGATAAAAAGACTGTAAAGAATCTTACGATTGTGGATATTAGGCACGATGACAATCTCCTGTTAGTTAAGGGTCCTGTTCCAGGATTTAAAACAGGTGTTTTGGAAGTGCGTAAGGCTAACAAATAATTCGTTAGAAATTGTTAGTCTGTATAAGACTAAAATGCGGCTATGGGTATTGCAAAAACGTTTCGCAGTGATGCATAGCTGATCAAAATTTATGAGGAAGAATATGGCTGCTGTAGATGTATTAAACAGTGCAGGTGAAAAAGTGTCTGAAGCTCAGCTTTCTGATGATATTTTCAACACTCCCGTAAAAACAAGTGTTCTTCACCAGGTGGTTCGATCCCAACTCGTTGCAAAACGATCTGGGACAGCTGCGGTTAAGACGCGTGCGATGGTGAAAGGAAGTACTAAGAAATTGTTCAGGCAGAAAGGAACCGGTAATGCACGGGCTGGAAGTGTAAAATCTCCTTTGAGAAAAGGTGGTGGTGTTATTTTTGGGCCTTCCCAGAGATCTTATGAGATTAAGGTGCCTAAAAAAGTAAAAAAACTTGCACTCAAGATGGCTTTAAGTTCTAAATTAGAAAACAAAAATATTTTTATCATTGATGATTTTAAATTGGACGACATTAAGACCAAGAATCTGGTCAGTGTTCTCAATATATTGGATCTCAAAGATATTTTGATTGTCTCTGATGCTGAAGATAATAACCTTGCGCTTTCTTCTCGAAACATTTCAGATGTGAAAGTGATAAAATCAGAAGGCTTGAATGTATATGATATTCTAAAATTCAAAAATCTTCTTTTGGTTGAATCAAGCATTCAGAATATTGAGGGGAGGTTTTAGTTAAAATGATAACTTATGATATTATTAGAGGTCCATTAGTTACTGAAAAAACAACCCTTCAAAAAGAGTTGAACAACCAGGTAACAATTAAGGTTGATAAAAGAGCCAACCGGGTTGAAATCAAAAACGCTGTTGAAAAAAGTTTCAACACCAAGGTGAAGCAGGTTCGTACGATACAGGTAAAAGGAAAAGTGAAACAGCGCGGTAAAATTATGGGTAAGAAGAATGACTGGAAAAAAGCTGTAATCACATTGATGCCAGGACAAAGAATCGACTTTTTCGAAGGTGTTTAAGAGGTATATATATGTCAACAATAATTAAGACGAAACCGACATCTCCAGGACGACGCTCTCAGGAATACCTTTCTTTTGAAGAAATTACAAAGACTAAACCTGAAAGACGGCTGACAAAAAATCTAAACAAACGGGCCGGTCGTAACTGTTACGGTAGAATAACATCTCGACACAGAGGTGGTGGTGCTAAAAAGAAATACCGTATTATAGATTTCAAAAGAGATAAAGACGGAATTCCAGCAAAAGTTTCTGCTATTGAATATGATCCGAACAGAAGTGCCAGAATTGCACTTTTGGTTTATGCTGATGGTGAAAAAAGATATATTTTGGCTCCATTGGAAGTGCAGGTGGGTGATATTCTCGAGACCGGTTCCGGTGCGGATATCAAGCCGGGTAATTGTATGCCCCTTGAAGATATTCCAACTGGTACGCGGATTCATAATGTTGAGTTGAAGCAAAATAAAGGTGGTCAAATCGTTCGAAGTGCCGGTGCTTTTGCCAGATTGATGGCAAAAGAAGGTTCCTATGCACAAGTTCTTTTGCCTTCGGGTGAGGTTAGAATGATTCACCTGAAATGTAAAGCAACTGTGGGTCGAGTTGGTAACGAAAAACATGGTGATGTTAAGATTGGTAAGGCCGGTAGAAGCCGCTGGATGGGAAAAAGACCTTCTGTTCGTGGTGTGGCGATGAACCCGGTTGATCATCCAATGGGTGGTGGTGAAGGACGGTCTTCAGGTGGTCGTCAGCCGTGTAGCCCATGGGGAGTTCCATCCAAAGGTAAAAGAACCCGGAATAATGTAAGAACGGATCAATACATTGTTAAAAGAAGAG
>JAWSVH010000252.1:0-1461 GCA_033852015.1 Desulfobacula sp. | reverse complement strand
ATTGATAAGTGTTTTCATGCCATGAAATCTTTAAAACAAGCCATGGCATGGGATGAAAAACGTTTTGGTCTGGAATTTGATCTGGACCTATACCAGATTGTAGCCATTAATGACTTCAATGCCGGGGCCATGGAAAATAAAGGGTTAAATATATTTAACTCCAAATATGTGATCGCAAACCAAAAAACAGCAACAGACGAAGATTTCATGAATATTCAAGGAGTGATCGGTCATGAGTATTTTCATAACTGGACAGGCAACAGAGTTACGCTCAAAAACTGGTTTCAGCTGAGTTTAAAAGAAGGACTAACCGTTTTTCGGGATCAGGAATTTTCTTCTGATTTAAATTCCAGAGGCGTTAAAAGAATTTCAGATGTCCGTAATTTAAGAGGCTATCAATTCCCTGAAGATGCCGGCCCCATGTCACATCCAGTAAGACCCGATTCCTATATAAAGATGGACAATTTTTATACCATGACCGTCTATGAAAAGGGATCGGAACTGGTTCGGATGATTCATCAGCTCATTGGGGAAGAAAAATTTCAAAAAGGGATGGATCTGTATTTTGAAAAATATGATGGCATGGCGGTCACCATTGAAGATTTTACTGCTGTCATGGAAGAAGCATCCGGTATTGATCTTGAACAGTTCAAATTATGGTATTTCCAATCCGGCACCCCAACCGTTACCATGACAAGATCCTATGATAAGGCTTTAAAGCAACTTGAAATTGTGCTTACACAAAAAACATTACCAGATGCAAACCAAACATCTAAAAAACCACTACATATCCCTATCCGGTTTGGCATTATTGATGCGGATGGAAAAGATATCACTCCGATAGAACAGAATCTGCTTGAACTAAAAAAAGAGACTGAAACGTTTAAATTTAAAGATATACCCAAAAACAGTCTTCCATCCATATTCAGGCAATTTTCGGCACCTGTAAAGATCCAAACCGATTTCACCGGTGAAGAGCTTGCTTTTCTGATGGCCAATGATACAGACGACTTTAATCGCTGGAACGCTGCACAGACTCTTTTCATTCAGGAAATAAAAACAATAGTAAAGAACATCCAGGCCAATGAAAAATCAAGTGTTTCCCAAAATTTAATTTCAGCATTTAAAAAAGCATTGATCCATCAGAATGCGGACCGAGCGTTTTTGGCAAAAACACTTTTTTTACCCTTAGAAACAGAAATAAAAGATCATTTCGACCGGGTGGATGTAACTGCTATCCATCAGGCAAGGCTCTTTTTAGAAACAACAATCGCTGGTCAATTAAAGCATGAATTTATGACCACGATTAAACAATGTGAGGAATCAGATCCTTTAAGCATCTCACATGCTGCAATAGCGGACCGAAGTTTAAAAGATCTGTCCTTATCTTATCTTGGCAGCTTAAAACAAACATCCACAACTCAATTGGTCCTGGATCATTTTAAGTCTGCAAAAAATATG
>JAWSVH010000065.1:0-36235 GCA_033852015.1 Desulfobacula sp. | reverse complement strand
TGCTCATTGGCAAGGACTGTCTGACATTTTTCACACCAGTTTACATAGGATTCTTTTCGATAGGCCATCCCTTTTTCCAGCATTTTAAGAAAAAGCCACTGCTCCCATTTATAATATTCCGGATGACAGGTCGCAATCTCTCGATCCCAGTCATAGGAGAATCCCATTTTTTTAAGCTGTTTTCGCATGGCCCGGATATTGTCATATGTCCAGGCAGCAGGATGGGTATTATTTTCAATCGCTGCATTTTCAGCAGGCATACCGAATGCATCCCAACCCATGGGATGGAGCACATTAAAGCCCTTCATCCGTTTATAACGAACCACCACATCTCCAATGGTATAATTGCGCACATGGCCAATATGAATTTTCCCAGAAGGGTATGGAAACATTTCCAGCAGATAATATTTTTCCTTGGTGGGGTCTTCTGTAACTTTAAAGAGTTGTTTCTCTTTCCAATATTTCTGCCACTTGGGTTCTACCAATTCAGGTTGGTACCGCTGCTCCATTGTCTTTTTACTCCTTTGAACCGTTACTATATTTGATAAGTTTATTTAGTATTTTAAATTTTTATAAATGCCATAATCCCATGTAAATAGCAAGAAAATCGAGGAAAATCTCAAGGTCGCCACACATAGAATTTAAAACATTGTGTTCTTGTCAAAATATGTTTGTAAGAATACATTGGTATTTTTAAGTTTTATATATTAAAAAAGAGTGGTTATATTCATTAATTTTATCTCAAATCAACCAGGATTTTAAAACATATTATGCCTGAACTGAGCACACAAATCATACTTATTTCGGTTATTTTAATCGCATCATTGAGTTTACTGATAACCGAGAAAATAAGCGTTGATAAAATTGCGATTGGCATCATGGTCATTCTATCAATTACCGGCATTTTAAGCCCTGCCGAAGCTGTTTCCGGCTTTGCCAACCCAGCAGTAATCACCGTGGGCGCCATGTTTTTTTTAAGTCACGGCTTAATCCGAACAGGAGCTGTCGATTTTGTCAGCCAGCTTATTTTACACTTTTCAAAGGGGAATAAAACCCACACCACAATACTTATTCTCTTTACCGTTGCCATCGCTTCTGCATTCATTAACAACACACCGGTTGTTGTTTTATTTGTCCCCATTGTTATAGGGTTAAGCTGCGAGTGCGATTTCTCACCATCCAAACTTTTGCTCCCAATATCTTATGTGTCAATCCTGGCTGGTACTTGCACCCTGATCGGCACATCCACAAACATTATTGTTAGTGATCTTTCAACAACGTTTGGCTTTGAACCTATTTCCATGTTTGAACTTAGCCAGGTTGGTCTTCCCATTGCAATCATTGGTATCATTTTTCTATTTTTCATATCTCCTATAATTTTACCCGGGCGAACTGCACCTGTCTGTGAACTTGATGAAGCCAAATTAAACAAATATATTGCTGAGCTTATTGTCTGTCCAAACAGTCCCTTGATTGGTAAGAAAGATATCATTGAGCATGCTGAAGAACACTTAGGTCTTGGTATTATTGAAATATTCAGGAATGGAAATATCTTTGATCCTGTCCGAAGCTCTATTGTTATTCAACAAGATGATATCCTATTCGTTAAAGGCTCTGCAGAAGATATTATTTCATCCTTAAAAAAACAGATGCTTGAACTGGCACATGGAGAGGAAAACATGGCATTTGGTTCCGGTCTAAAAGATGACCTGATTATTGAACTGATTGTACCCCCAATGTCTGGATTAATAAGAGAAAAACTTCTATCCACTGAACTTCAAAATGATCCGGAAATTAAAATTATCGCAATTCGCACCCGCCACCACCACTATTCATACCGAAAAATAAAAACGGTAAAGCTTAAAGTCGGAGATACTATATTGGTACGCTGTCCCAGAGAAAAGATCTCCAAAATCAGAAGTTCCAATGAATTTATTGTAATCGAAGATATCCACCACACCATGATCAACACTGAAAAAGCCCGAATGGCTGCCATTATCTTTATTGGTGTCGTACTTGGTGCATCAACTGGCCTTGCTGATATCCTTGTCTGCTCTTTAACTGGTGTCTTCTTAATGGCACTGACCCATTGTCTGAGCTTAAAAGATGCCTATCGCTCTTTAGAATCCGAAGTACTACTACTTATTGTCGGTACTATTGCCTTGGGAATTGCCATGCAAAAAACCGGGGCAACAAAATTTTATGCCGATCTGTTTTTGAGCCCGTTTAATGACTCAAGTCCCCATATTATTCTTCTTGGAATAATTCTTCTTTCCAGTATCTGTACCCATGTGCTTAGCAATAATGCAACTGCCATTCTTCTGCTGCCCATTGCTGTAGCTACTGCAACATCCCTTGGCACTGATCCCAGGCCCTTTATCATTGGTGTCTGCTTTGGCGCCAGTGCCTGTTTTGCCACCCCTATCGGGTATCAAACCAACTTGTTGGTTTATGGCCCTGGACGATATAGGTTCTCGGACTATATCAAACTTGGCCTGCCATTAAATATATTAGTGATTATCCTCTCGACCCTTTTAATTCCAATTTTCTGGTCTTTTTAAAAGGTTAATTGTTGCTACAAGAAAAAATGATAATCAAAAATATAATTTTTGATTTATCTATTCTTGTTACATTTTTTAAATTTTGCTAACTTCATATTAAAATTTTAATTTAATCAAGACTTTAACCGAGGAAATTGTATGATTCTCAACAAGAAATTCTCTGACAACGACAGGATTAATGCCTTGATTGAAAACATCCTCGATGAGCTGTGCCCTTTCTTAGAAGAACAGGCAAGTGAAATTTCAGAATTAACCGCCATTGGAAAAGCACTTGGAACAGGCAAAGATATCACGGTACTGCTTGAGATGATCCTTTCCATTGCCAGAAGGTTTACAAAAGCAGATGGTGGAACGCTTTATCTTGTCAATGTCGATACACAAAATTTAGAATTTAATGTCATCCACAATGCCTCATTAGGCATTAAACAAAGCGGAGCACAAATTAATCTTCCAAATGTTCCCTTACGCCAAAAAGATAAAACACCCAATCTTTCTAATGTATCTTCATATGTTTTCCATACCGGTAAAATTGTAAATATAAAAGATGTCTATAAAACAAAACGATTCAAGTTTGATGGAACTAAAAAATTTGACAAAACCCTGAAATACAAAAGCAAATCAATGATCGTCATCCCCATGAGAAATCACCAGGATGACATTATCGGTATTCTTCAACTCATAAATGCTAAAGATGTGACATCTGGTCAAACGATTGCCTTTAGTCTGGATTCCCAGGAAAAAGCATCTGCTCTGGCCAGCCAGGCTTCTGTAATTTTGACCCAACAAATGCTCATTTTAGAGATGAATGAGTTATTTGAGGCATTTATAAAAGCCATTGCCGTATCCATAGATGCAAAATCAAAACATACCGGAGGGCATATACAGAGAGTAACAGAGCTTAGCTTACTGATCGCTGAAAAAATAAACCAGGACAAAAGCTGTTTAAAAGACCAGACACTCTCTGCAGACCAAATAGCTGAACTGCGTATTGCAGCCCTTATGCATGACACGGGCAAAATAACCACTCCCGACCATATTATCGGAAAATCATCTCGGTTAGAAACCGTCTGCGATCGTATAGAATTGATCAGGACACGATGGGAATTATTTAAAACCAATCAAAAGTTAATTGCAGCCAATCAAAAACTGGCTCTTTTGGATCCCAAAAACCAGAAAGAGCAAATTAACAAAATTGATCAATCCTGCCAAAATCAAATTGACACACTTGAAAAAGAGTTTAATTGTCTATCTGCAATTAATAAAAATAAAGACACCCTCAATTCATCCGAACTTGAACAGCTAAATGAAATCGATAAAAAATCATGTACCATAAATGGGGAAAACCTCTCTTATCTAACCTGTGATGAATATGAAAACCTCTACATTTCAAAAGGAACACTCACTTTAAAAGAACGTGATATTATTAAAAGCCATGCCCACTTATCTGAAAAGATTCTCAACAAACTTCCATGGCCAAAAAACTTGGCCGATATCCCTTCCATTGCCGGAGCTCACCATGAAAAATTAGATGGAACCGGATATCCTCTGGGACTGGATAAGAACGATTTAAGTATCCAGGCAAGAATTCTGGCCATTGCAGATATTTTCGAAGCCCTTAGCGCACCAGATAGACCGTATAAAAACCCTATGTCTTTGAGTAAAACCGAACAAATATTAAAACAAATGGGAGAAAAAGGAAGCCTGGACAAAGATATCATCCAGGTTTTTTTTGAATCCAATGCGCATCTTGAGTATGCCAGACAATACCTTGCTCCTTCTCAGATCGATATTTAATTAACCCCACCCTTAAAATAGTACTATTTGCTTCACAATTTCACCTAAAACATTTCAACACATTAAGATTTTCTTTCATTCAAAGTCATTTTAAAATTCCAAATCCCTCTAAAATCGGTATTATTCGGATATTTTACATAAAAGACAAAGAATGGATACCCGTATTCGCTAAAAAAATATAGAAAGTTTTACTGACTATATTATCAAAGTTTGCTTGACAAAACCCTATCCATAACTTTAATATATTCAACATGCGATAGTGTTAATAATAACTTTAAAAAAGAGGGAAAAAATGAAATTTCGTTTATTTTTATTTGTCATGTTTATAGGCACTGTCTTTTTTTTGACAGGATGCAATTCGACCGGGAAATCAGCAGCCAAACCATCTGAAGACCCAAAAATAGCCGCTGCGAAAGCAGATGCTGTTAAAAAAATCAAAGCAATGATTGCAGATAAAAAAGCCTACACAACTGAAGAAATCATGCCCCTTTATGAGCAGCTGGATCCTATTGACATCGATTTTATGCTCGGCCAATGGAAAGGCGGAAAATTTGATGCAGGAAAAATGCCCGACCCCATTAACTGGTATGGTAAGCGATTCAATTCCAGGAACAACGCCGAACCCCTTTTGGCACGAAAACCCGATGGCGAAATTTATTCTTTCAGCAAATGGGGCATGGCCCAGTTGCGCATGGTGGAATATAAAGGTAAGGTTTCTGCAACCCTTATTTATGACCTTAAACCCATCATGGATTACTTTAGAAAAGTAGATGAGAACACCCTCATTGGACTGGGTGATTTCAAAGGCAACTTGACCTTCTTTTTTCACCTTACCCGTGAAGAAATAAAAAAATAAAATCCAACGAACATTTTTTGTGCAACAGGCCTCCTTCGCCCATCGGGGGCTTGTTTTTTTCAATCCACTATAATAAATCTTTTACCCGATCTTGGGATATACTGATTCCTGTTTGAATATCTTTTCTTACCAAAGTCAAATGCCCGCTCGTACTACATATCGCAGGGGCCTGTTTTGATCTTTCAAGATTTTCAATAAGAGTTCAAAATTCTCCTTGCAAAGTCATCTTCCATGCTATATGCGATATATAACTATTGGAAAAAAAGATCTTTTATAACTTTAATTATGAGCAGATGGAGGAAACAGATGCGAAGACTGAAACAATTCAAACTGGGATGGCCGGGCAGCAACAACAAAGGATTTACCCTTATTGAAATAGCCATTGTTCTTGTAATTATCGGCCTGATCCTTGGCGCTGCGGTTAAAGGTAAAGATCTAATTCAGTCTGGCAAGCAAAAAAAGTTTTATACAAATTCACTCAAGGCCTGGGAACTCGCCGTTATAAGTTACTATGATCGAACCGGTTATGCTCTGGGAGATGGCTCGCAAAATGGCGGAACCAATGCTGCAACCGATGGACGATTTGACAATGTCACCGGCGCTACCTTTGGAGTTGCCAACGGTATCGATGCAAAACTGACAGCCGTCGGTCTAACAGTACCAACAAGCAACACAGCCAACAGCGGTCAATTTTCTTATAAAGGTCAATTCAGTGGCACTCAAACCATCAATATGAACTTTTGGTATATGTATAGCCACACGCAGTTACGATCCAGCAATGCACTATATTTAACCTCTGTCCCCACAGATCTGGCCATAGCACTGGACACCATGATTGATGGACAAATTGATGCCAGAGCAGGCACATTCAGGCGGTATGCCGATAATGCCGCCCCCAACGACGGCACATGGCCTGATGCTTCCACAACTGCAGTTGTAAACGTACAATATATTTTGGATGTACCTTAAATTTGACAAAAAAAACACTCATAACCGGTTTTTTAGCACTGGTATTCTTTTTTTGTGGGCACATGTTTATTACGGCCTATACCCAGTATCATATCAGTCAAAAAAAACTGGGACTGCTTAGAGGGCAAGAAAGATCAATTAAGCACCAAAGAAAAGAGCTTGAAAGCAAAAATCTGACCCTTAATAAGGTTCAATCGTTTGTAGATCAAGCTCACAAGCTTGGGCTAAAAAAGAAGGAATGGGATCTTTTTTATGTCAATCTGAAAGAAGATGGGGTCT
This sequence comes from Desulfobacula sp., assembly GCA_033852015.1. Classification (GTDB taxonomy): domain Bacteria; phylum Desulfobacterota; class Desulfobacteria; order Desulfobacterales; family Desulfobacteraceae; genus Desulfobacula. Next base: position 29,776 of record JAWSVH010000065.1, on the reverse strand, counting down.
CATTTTCAAAACTTGAGACCATTCTTTCCCAGACAGCCAATTCATCCCACTATTTTTTCAAACCTGTTTCACTTGAGATCCGAACCGGCAGCCAAAGAACAAATCGGCAACAAAACGATTCAGAAAACACATCTCAAGGTTCTAAAACGGCAAACCAACCCAGCAACCAGATCAGCCCTCTAACAACCAACTCCATCGACCTACAATCCTCTGATGCGGTCATTACTGTTGAAGGACATTTTCTTGTAAACCGCAGGGGGGGCAAATGAATGAAAATTATGCCATAGAACTTGATGAGATGACCTACGGCTTATCAAAAAATGTTCTGGAAACACAGAATAATTTTCAAACCATGACTGGCTGCAAATTTTTAATTTCTGATTTTGAAATGTCCGTTTCCAGAGTTATGCATGTGGAAGCAGACGTAAAATATGCTGAAGCCATGGTGGTTCGACGCTTACAAAATGAAGGTGAGTTTGATGAACCGGTTTCCATTATCACCCACTGGAAGAAAAAACATGGAAAAAACAACACAGAGATCTTTTTTACTGCACTGCCCTCCAGGATTTACCTTCAGTACATTGACAAAATAATAGCTCATAATGATCTGATCATTCTTTTCCCTATCTTTTCCATTCTTGCCAATGCAGTCAAACGGCTTGCCAACGGAGACCCCATTGCTGTCGTATTTCGTCATGACAGATTTGCTGATTTGGTTATCGGGAAAAATAATCATTTTTATTTCGCCACAAGATGTGTCGCATTTGATACAACACCAGAGCAGATCCAGACCCTGTGGGATACGATCTCAAAAGAAATATCTTTTGTTAACCAGGAAAATTCCATCCAAGTTAAAGACTTAATATGTTTAAATTGGATTGATGCTCAGGAAACGGTTCCTGAAATGGAATTGTCAGGTATTAATATTGTCAAAGCGACAAAAGAAACGATTATTCATGAACAAGCAACCTGCCACATCTCATTTCCCATGGTATTAAAAATGTTTGCGCCAATGGATGGCATCGCTCCCCAGAATGGAAAATTATTTTACTATTCTGACAAACTTGGTCCATTTATCATCACAGCTTTTCTCATCGCAATTGTCATACTCTCGTGTGGAACTCTATTTTTCCAGTCAAAGACAAAAGAAATCAAACAAAACCTTTCTCCTATGGAGAACAGGATTGAACTATTAAAAGATCGCATTCACGCATTACCTCAGGATACCAATTATAGGGAAACTTTGGCTTTTGTTGATTCTATTTTTCACAATCAGCATCTGCCTTCTTACAGCGATATTGTCAATGATATTTCAAAAGGAATGTTCAACTCAACTATTGTAGAACTTCTCAAGATAAACTATGAAGATAGACAAGTAAAAATAATATTCACAGGTATCATCAATTCTAATTTTGATGTCGCCTACAAAGGTTACCAATTCCTGTTATCAAGCCTTCAACAAGACGGATATATCATCGAAAACAATCTGTTTAACACTAAAATTGACTCTTCCCGATTTGAGCTCGAGCTGTCTTGGGGTGTCAAATGAAAACCAAGTATAACGGCCTTGTCTGTTTTTTTATTTTTGCCCTTGCCGGTATTTGTCTATTAATTTATGGTGTTACACTTTCAGATAAAATGGCCGGCAGCATTCGAATTTCCCGTCCTGCATCAGTTTCAGATATTAAAGTTCCGGATGATTCAACCATGGCATATATTTCTTTTCTGACCCCAAAACTATCCACAATTGCTACAACAAAAGATCACTCAGAAAAGGTGGCTCTTAACATTTTTGGATTTTCACTAAACACATTAACAAAAGATAGAATAAAAGATACGTCATATACTGAAACTACTTCAGTTAATGACATAGAAAACCGATTGTCATATGTACTAACTTTAAGTTTTACTTCACCTAAAAGTAATTTTTGCATGATAGACAAAAAGCTTTATACAGAAAATGGCATATTGCCTGATAAAGGTAAAATTTTAAAAATTGAAACAGGCAGAGTACTGGTTTTAAAAAACAAGAAAAAACAATGGATTTATTCATCGCAACAATAACAATTAATATCAGGGATATTAAAAGGGAACCCCTATGAATCTTAGGCGGAAAGTCTGTATCGTTTTGGTGATCGTCGCTTGTTTATTTAATGGATGCGCCTACCAAAAACTGGAATCAAAAAAACAATCTCCTTCCATTTCAGATCAAATCAAGACGATTTCAAACACCCTTACACAACAACAAAAACAAAGGGAAAAAACGTTCAATAAGCCCAGTGAAAAGTCTCTGCCAAAACCATTTCTCCCTAAATATGATCCGCTTGAAGAACATAAAGTTTCATTTTCAATGATAAAGGAACCTCTTGAAACTGTATTATATCTTCTTGCAGATACTGTCGGCATGAACCTTCTTTTGGATAGCAACCTCGCTGCAGGACAACATCTTGTCACCTTAAACTTTCAGAATGTCTCTGCAAAAACCGTATTAAAAGCACTCACTCAACAGTTTGACCTTGCATATCAACTTGATGAAAATATAATTAAAATCAGCACCCAGGCTGAACAATTTTTTGCTTTAAATTTTTTGGATACCAATGTGGAGATGGGATTTGATGTCGGAGGAGATGTCCTTGGTGGCGGTGGAGCCGAAAATACTTCCGGCCTGTCTGGCAAAATTACCATAAAAGGCAAAAGTGCTGAAAAAGCCAACCCATATGTCATTCTTGAAGAAATGATTAACAGTGTCAAATCAGACTCCGGTATTGTCTCGATAAATAAGCTTTCCGGAGGTTTATATATTAAGGACAAACCTTCAGTGGTCCGAACAGTAACCAAAATGCTAAGCCATTACAAATCAATGCTCTCTCGACAAATTTTGATTGAGGCAAGAATCATTGAGGTTACTTTATCCAAAGGGTTTGAATATGGCATTGACTGGACCATGCTCCGGGCCAATTCTTCTGCAAACTCCATTGAACTGTCTGAAATTGCATGGGATCTAACAAATGGCCTGGTACTTAACGGTTTTAACGGTCACTTCTCGTTAACCTCGGTTATCAATGCCTTGGAAACCTTTGGAAAAGTAAAAATCGTATCCAACCCTACCATTCGTGCAAAACATGGAAATCCTTCTGTTATCAGTGTAGGAGATTCTATCTCGTATAAAAGGAGTGTGGCCGTCACCACCGAAATTACTGATGGTGTGGTTGTAAAAACAACCGAGGTCGAAGTTGCCAATATATTTGACGGTCTAATTTTAGGTGTCATCCCCTTTATCGAACCCCACGGCAAAATTAACCTGATGATCAATCCTGTGAAAAGCGATGTTGACACAGAATCTATAGATAATCCAGAAGACGTTGGAGATGGACTTACTATCTCACTCCCAAAAGTAGGAATAAAAGAAATCAGTACTAATATCTCTGTAAATGACGGTGATATTATTGTTTTAGGTGGATTAATCAGTAGTGAAGACGTCAAAAAAGATAAAGATGTACCACTTTTAGCAAAAATACCGATCCTGGGCTATGCATTTAAAAACGATTATTCAAACGAAGAACGCAAAGAACTTGTAATCATACTCAATGTCACCATCATCTAAAGGGTACTATGAGCATTCTATTTCAAAAACTCAAAGCCCTAACAACCAAATCTTCAACTCCTGTTAACTCACCGGGCAGTGCACAGGATAAGCGGCTTCAAAAATCACAAAACGTTTATACGTTCAGAAGAATGATTTTTTCTCCACGTGGAGCTATGCTTATTTTTGCTACAATTGCAGGATTCAGCATCATTAGTTTTTATGGTTTATCTTTCTTAAAAAGCCATCTGGATAACAGCAGTAACAAAGCGATTATTGTACAACGATCCCATCAGGTCATGAACCCAGATAGTATGATAGCACAAGACCCATCAGGCGTTGACCCAGAAACCGGATTACCATATGATCCACAGTCTCTTCCTGGTGATAATTCCCAACCCCCTAAGGAACCAATTATAGAATTTCAAGTACCTGAGTTTTTTTTAACAAAAACAAAGATGAATAATGAGCCTGATACCAATTTACAGATACCGAGTGCCCCTGTGCACTCTTTGGCCTCAGTTACCCTCCCCCTCATAGATAATCAGCTTTTATCAACTGAAAAAAGTATTTATTCTGAAAATATAAAAAAGAAAAAAACACTTGAACACCTCCCCGTATTAGCCAGACCTAACCCAACAACACAATCTAAAATTACTCAAAGAGTTATAACACCTTTTTTTGCCTTAAAAACTAAACTTAGAAAATCAAGCACTCCCCAAAAAGATATTACAACTACAAAACAAGCCATAAAAGAAGACTTAAACCGGATGGTCAAAGAGAAAAAAACACGGAAAGTCTCTCGAATTGCCACATTATCTACAGATCTTGAAGATGCAGTTGGAAGAAATGATACAGTCAGGACAAACCAACTATTAGATCAGTTAGTCCAAGAAAAAGGTAAAAATCAACCCTATATCCTGAAACTAATGGCATACAAGCAAATTCAAAAAAAAAATTATGACCTTGCTAAACATTACTTGAAAACCATACTTGCAAAAGACAAAAATGACTTTGAAGCAGGCATTAACATGGCCATTATTCAAATCAGACAGCAGGAATTTTCCCAGGCAAAAAAACGCCTGATAGCGCTTAGGGAATTATATCCTTCGCAAACGATTATTGATGAACTGCTCGATCAGCTTTAAAAATGAGGATTCAAGTGGAGATATTATGCTCGGCTTTTCAAAACATATTAACCGCTTTAGTGCATTTTGTTTGTACCTTTTTTTAGCCCTCATTGTTTTAGCTGCCGGCCAAAAAGCAATCCGCTATTCAAAGGATTTAAAATTCTACAATGGCTATCTTTTAAATTGGGAAATAGCCATGACTCGCACATGTGCAGATACTTTTATCTTTCCTGTTTTTTCTGGAAAAAATCATATCCAATATATGGACAACCTTGTTAAGCTCATGGATAAACAATCCATAAGAATCCCTGAATCTAATACTAAACGGCCCTATATATATCAAATCTCAAAAACAGATGATGTAAATCTCCAACCAATTTTCTTGTTATGCTTTGAAAAAAAAATAATTCTTTACGGGCTTTCTCAAACTACTTTTTTTCGTTTAGATAAATTCATTGATGGGGCATTCGATGCCAATAATGGAAAATTTAAAGGACAACTTCAAAAAGACAATATACATTATGACGGCATCTGGAATATCTAACCCCCAAAAACATCTGACCTTTTTAGGTTTGTCTCGCAACCCTTTTCCGCTTGCACCTGATAATACAGATTTTTATATTTCCCAGCATAATGATATGGTCATAGAAACATTAACCCAGGGAATTTTATCGCGGAAAGGATTTATGCTCCTGACTGGTGAAATTGGCCTGGGAAAAACGACTTTAAGCCGCAGAGTCATTCAATTACTTGATGAACAACACATTGAAACCGCCTTAATTCTTCAGTCTTTCTATCAAGAAGAAAACCTATTACGAGCCATTAACAATGATTTTGGAATTCCCATCCCAGAAAATGAAGATAATTTTTCAGGTTTGATGACCAGTCTAAATAATTTTTTACTGGAAAAAAATCAAAATGGTATCAATTGTGCGATCATCATAGATGATGCCCAGAATTTAAGTATTAAAAGTCTTGAACTCATACGCATGATATCCAGCCTTGAGGCAGACAGGGAAAAACTGGTTCAGATTCTTTTGGTCGGTCAACCAGAATTAATGAACAAACTAAACAGCTATGACCTTAGGCAGCTCAAAAGCCGGGTGACCATAAACCAGAAACCTTTGGCATTAAAAAAAACTGAAATAGGAAAATACATTCAATTTAAATTAAATATGGCAGGAGACCGCGGTAAAATCATTTTTAAAAAAAACACCCTCCAAAAACTCTATCAATTAACAGAGGGGAACCTGCGTAAAATCAATATTTTTATGGACAAAGCACTCGGCTATGCTGCCATGGACAACTCTTTTGTCATTAAGGCTAAGTATATAAAAAAAGCCAATAAAGAATTATCTTTTGATTTTCCTGAATATAAAGACAGTCGCCTTACCCCTGGTCTTGTCTTTTTTTTGTTATTATTAATCGTCATCGGTATTGGCGCTGGAATTACAGTGTACTTTTACACTTTTGAACGCCATAACGCAATTACTGCCAATACAACCCCCCAGGCTATACTTGATGAACAAACATCTTCCAAAATTATCCAACAAGAAAAAATAACATCTACTTTATCAAAAGAAGCAACCCCGTTGATGCCTCAAATGAGATCTATAACAAGCCCAAATCAATTAAACCCACAGCTAACGATTAATCATCAAGAAAATCAAGCGATTAAAGATTTTCTTTTTGCTTATGGATTACACTCCTTTTCTAAACAGTTTCATCAAGCATTAAACCACAAAGATTTTACCAATATCAGCGCCGTTATTTTAAAACAGACCGGCTATCAATTGATTATAATGAGTTTCCTTCCTAACCTGGCACGGGAAAAATTTGATATCCTGTCCAGTTCAAATGATAACGGCCCAAAAAAACGATACTACCTTTTCTGGAAGCCTAAAATCACGATCAAAAAATTTTATATCGACTACCAGGGAAAAGAAATTCATACTCTGCAAGAAAATATGCGCGACAACTATTTTTATAACTCTGCCGTTAATGGTATTGTTGGACAAAAAATTATCAAGCGTGTAAAAGATATTCAGCGACTTTATAATTTACCAATAACTGGATTCCCGGACCCGGAAACCATTTTTTTATTGATGAACAAAGACAAAGAGTGATCTGACGCTAACAATTCAAGGATATGGAACCATGGATGAACCCAAAAAAAACAAACCACTTGGCATGCTTTTGCAAGAAAAAGGAATTATTAATGAAGCACATATCCAATTTGCCTTAAAAGAACAAAAAATCACAAAAGAAATGTTAGGCGAAGTATTAGAACGACTCAGTTTTGCCACAGAAATGGATATTGTTTCTGTTATCTCTCAACAGGAAGATGTACCATATATTGATGTAGATGAACTCTTACCGGAAGAAAGACTGCTTCAGCTTTTCAATAAAAAACTCTGTCTGAATAATATTTTTTTACCATACAATGTGGATGAGCACTCAGTTGATATCGCAGTAAATAACTTAAATGACCCTAAAATTGGTCAACTAGTAAGCAGAAATACTGGGCTTACTCCACGATTTTACATTGCTGAAAAAAGTAAGATCATCAATGCCATTAATAAATTTTATTACTTTCTTGAGAACCCGGTTGAACATGCAATTGAATCTGAAATAAAACTTTTGTCCCATGATACTGAAATGGCCAGAAGCATGGATAACCTGACTAAACATATTCTTCATCTGGCTATAAAGATGCGAGCCACAGACATCCATTTTCGCCCCATGGAACAAACCCTTAATATCGGATTTAGAATTGATGGTGTGATGCAGTCTGTATTGGCATTTCCTTCCTCCATTGGACGACTGGTCTCCACACTCAAAATGAAAGCTGACATGGATATTGCAGAACAAAGGATTCCGCAAGATGGACGATTTTCCGAATCCGTCCTGAGCAACCGTTATGAATTCAGGGCATCCACTGAAGTCTCTCCATATGGAGAAAATATGGTCTTAAGGGTGCTGCCAGTGGGAAGATCTTTTTTAGGCCTCAAAGAACTCGGATTTTTTGATAAAGACATTGAGCGAGTTAAAACAATGTTTAACGAACCTTTTGGCATAATTTTATTGACTGGACCCACGGGTTCCGGTAAATCCACCACCCTGTATGCCGGTATCAGATGCCTAAACCTGCTTGAAAAAAATGTTCTAACCGTTGAAGACCCAATCGAAGTAAACATGTCTCTTCTAAGGCAAACCCAAGTTAACGAAAAGGCTGGATATACCTTTTCCACTGCGATTCGTCATTTTCTGAGGCATGATCCTGATGTTATTCTTGTGGGTGAAATCCGGGATCCTGAAACTGCCGGTACTGCAATCTCTGCATCCAGCACAGGCCATCTGGTTTTGTCTACTCTACATACCAACTCGGCCATTGGAGCAATCCCGCGGCTAAGAGATCTTGGGATTAAACCTTATATGATCTCAGATTCTCTGATCGGTGTCGTCAGCCAGCGATTAATTCGTAAAATATGCAGATCCTGCAAAGAAGAATACATCCCGGAACAATGGGAACTTGAATACTTAAATGATTCCACCATTGATCGGCTGTATCGTGGAAAAGGTTGCAATCTGTGCAATAATTCAGGCTATTTTGGTCGGACGCTTGTCTATGAATTTTTGGCCATTGATTCTGAATTATCCTTAATGGTAGAAGCCGAAGATGGCTTAAATGAAATTACAGCCCGGGCACGGGAAAAAGGATTCCAGGATATTTTTCAAATCACTGCCAAAAAAACTAAAATGGGAATAACAAGCATTGAAGAAGCCATCCGTGTAATCGGAAGCTTGAGACAAACTTAACAGACGCATATTATGAGCTATTTTAAATATCAAATGATGAAAGGGTCCGGAGAAGTTGTTTCCGGCATCATAAAATTGCCTTATGAAGATGTTCTTTCCGCCATCTCTCATTTAGAAGATGGGGATAACACCACTATCTTTGTTAAAAAGATGGGTATTATCTCCTCCATGCTTTTCAGCACCCTTAAAAATGTTACCCGGAAAAAAATACAACGAAAATTTCTGGCAGAATGGTTTAGCAATCTTTCCTTAATGATAAAGGCGGGAATGCCACTTGCGACCGCCCTAGAGGAATCTGCTGCCAGCTCAGACCGTCCAGACTTTGAAAGCGATGTTAATGATATGATCCTGAGTATTAAACGAGGTAGCAGTTTTTCTGCTGCTGTACAGTTGCAAAGTCATTTATTTCCCAAAACAGCCATCTATCTTATTCGTATTGGAGAAGAATCCGGAACATTGGATGAACGCTTACAAGATGCCGCAGATCACCTTTCCCGCATACATGCCATCATCAGTGATACCAAACAGGCGCTTCTTTACCCGCTTTTTGTTTTTCTCACCATGGGTGGTGGCATGATTTTCTGGTTTTATTATGTGGTTCCTAAAATCGTAGTCCTTTTTGACGATATGGAAGTTGTTTTGCCACCACTGACCCTTTTTGTGATAGGGGTCTCTGATTTCATACAAGCATATATTTTCCAACTTATCGGCCTTACTTTTTTATCGGTGACCAGTGCTATCTTCTTATACAAAAACATTAAACCATTTAAAAAAATCGTCGATACAATTTCTCTGAAGATTCCAATTATAGGAACATTAATACAAGCATCATCCCTGGCCTTTATTACGGAATATTTCTCCCTTTTACTCAATGCAGGTATCGATATCATTCAATCAATGAATATCCTTGAAGAATCCATTGGGAATGAAGTCTATCGCAGTAAACTTGGCCAGATCAAAGACAACCTTTCTTCTGGAACAACTGTCTCGGATTCTTTTACCAAAGCCCTCGTCTTTCCAAGATTTATATGCAGAATGATTAATATCGGAGAAATTAGCGGTACCCTGCCCGATCAGCTGAATCATATCGCTCATGATTACAAACAAAAGCTAACAACCCTTGTTTCAGGACTTGGAAAGGTCATAGAGCCTGTAGTATTAGTTGTGGCCGGCATCATGTTCGCTATTATTATGGCAGGATTATTTTTACCCATCTATGATCTAATTGGCAACATTGGAGCCATGTAAAAATCAGGGGGCGGGTATACAGTTTTTTCCTGAAAAAACTGTAAGTGACATAGATTTTACCAGATCATCATAGTTCAGTGCCTGAATTTTGTTATCCGCATTAAATCTTGGACTTCCGGCTGTTGCCGTCCCATTAAATAGATCTAAATAAGCATTGGCGCCATCAAGATCTTTAGGCCCCCCACTGACAAGCACATAGGATTGATTCTCCGAGATAGGAGTGGCATCATCCGTTCTTGTATGAACAATCGCTGCGCTATATGCTGCAGAAATAGCAGCATTAATATTAGTACAAAAAACCACAGGGGTAACATTAGCTGTTAAACTGCTATGTACTGCATACCGGATTGTTTGTCCCCAGACATCTTTCCCTTCAGACAATCTTAACGTCACATAGGGTAAATACCCTACAAAAGTATTAGGGGTTTCCACGCCATCTGTTCCAGAAGCAGCAAAAGGCAGTCTGGAGTTGGCAATGGCATATCCCTGAAGTGCATAATCAAATTTAGTAAGCTTAGCCTGTGCTTCTTTAATTTTACCGGTTTTCATAATAGTGGGCAGCACAGTCATCATGATAGAAATAACTATTCCCACAATTACCATAACCATGGCCATTTCAATCAAGGTAAATCCCTGGATACTCTTTTTTTTCGCAGTGCTTTTGATGTGTAGTCTGTGTCCCATATGAATTATCCATCCTTTTAAGCATTGATTATTCTTATACCTATGATGCAAGGGATGATCTGTCAAGATTTGAAATTAAACCCCAAATTAAAATCAAGTTTAAAATAATGATTGCCTCCATGCTTATTTTAAAGATATACAAATATAAACGCACTGATCATTTTAAGATTTTATTTGCTGATATGAAGGAGGCATCTAATGGCAAGAGATGTAAAAGAAAAACTTTTTGAAATCGATAGTAAAAAGATCGAGCTTGGCTTTTTACAACAACAATTTCTGATAGAATGCAAACGATTCACTGCGCAAAATATCGAAGGAAAGGCCCGCGAGGCAATATCTTCGTCTCCCAAAAAAGCAATTGCCTTAGGAATAAAAGGTTTAAAGCCTATAAAAAATCAAGTCGCCGAATTGATCAACACTGTTTCAGATATAATAGAAAGAAATATCAATAACTCTGAGTTATGGCTGCACAATAAGGAAACACTTATTGCCAAAGACTTCCCAGTTAATTCATATTCTCTTACCAAAAACCATGGACCGGATATTTTAGAAACAGCATTAAAAAAAACGCTGTCTCCTCTTGGTAAAATACTTATCTCCCATGGCCTGGATACAGATAAAAACTGGGAAGAAACTTCCGATAAATTGCTATACCGTCATTCAATAAATTGGACCCAGGAAATGAACCGATGCATCGAGCAATATAATGATCGATTTAATGAATTATCAAAACTCGTTGCAGAATATGAATCTTTGTCCATACAAAGTGCTGGAAACGATGCACTTGATTTATGGGACAGTATCTGATCCTTGTTTTCTTATTGACCCAAAATGCGTTAAGTGTTATATAGAGTAGTTTTTATGCAATACCTGAAAGGCAGGTGTTGCTTTTTTGCATTAATCCTTGCTCTGACAAGATGTCAGGGCTTTATATCCGTAAGGAGAAAAAATGAGGAAATATGAAACTGTATTTATCTCTGACCCAGATCTAAAAGATCAAGCTCGCACTGAGCTGTTTGATAAGGTTAGAGATATCATTACCAAAGAAGACGGCATTATTCTTAATCTCGATGAATGGGGCAACAAAAAACTTGCCTATGAAATCAAGAAGAAAACGCGCGGTCATTATGTATGTGTTACCTACGGTGGGACAGGCGAACTGGTAAGTGAGCTGGAAAGAAATTTTCGTTTGAGTGAAATGGTTATGAAGTTCATGACCATTGTTATTTCAGAAGACGTAACAACTCAACAGCTTGAACAAGAAGTCCAAGAAGCCCAGGATGCAGCGGCAGAAGCAGAAGCGGCAAAAGCAGCAAGAGAAGCTGCCGCAGAAACAGCAAGAGCAGCAAAAGAAGCAGCTGAAGAAGAAGAAAAGGTTGAAGAAGCTCCTGAGCAAGAAGCGACTGCTGACAAGGCCCCTGAGGAAGAAACATCTTAAAATAATACCGGAGGATATTGATCATGTATAATAACCGAAATAGTCAAAAAGGCGGTGGCGGTAAAAACAAATTTTATCAACGCCGTAAAATATGCAGATTCTGTGTAGATAAAGATCTTGAAATAAACTACAAAATCCCAAAAGCGCTCAGACAATTTATTACAGAACGTGGGAAAATCATACCCAGAAGAATCACAGGCACCTGCGCCAAACATCAACGCCAACTCACTGTAAGCATCAAACAGTCCCGACAGCTAGCACTCTTACCATTTGTCGGCAAACCGATGTATTAAGCGGTTTTCAGGAGTTATGCACTTGACAGGCACACAAATACAGCACACAGAAATAAAGGATATTTTTACAGGCATCCTTTTATGTATGCTAATTATCCTCATCATGCATAGCATGCCGATTATCGGTATCGTTGCCTGGATGTTTCTTCCATTGCCCGTATTATTTTACAGGCTTAAAGCAGGAAGAAACAGTGGGGGAATTATCATGGTAGCGTGCATTGCTGTGCTGATCATCTTTACCGGAGATATTGCATTTAATCTGCTTTATTTTGGGTTCTTTTTAATGACAGGTTTTTTTCTGGGTGAATATTTAGAAAAGATGTTAAGCATTGAAAGAATAATGCTATACACTGGTGGAATGGTCTTTGGGATCATGACAGCTGCTTTTTTTATCTATTCAATATCTCAGAACCAGAACATCGGTCAATTGATTGCTATATACATTAAAAGTTATCAAGCCTTTTCCACACAGTTTTTTTCTGAAACAGCCAATTTTTACCCACAAATGGATGTTGATCTTAAACGACTTGAACTAATGAATTCCTTTTTTATTTTAGTTCTCCCTGCGATATTCATCAACGCATATGTCACCATGATGTGGCTGAATCTTTTATACATAAAAAAACTGCTGTTTAAAAAAGGAATTGCCATTAAAAGTTTAGAAAACTTAAACCACTGGAAAGCACCAGACCTGCTTATTCTTTGTGTTATTGCTTCCAGTATTTTATTGTTTATACCCATAGATGCATTGCAAATATTTGGTGCAAACTGTCTGTTCATTTTAATGTTTGTCTATTTTTTACAGGGAATTTCAGTGGTATCATTTTTTTTCGACAAGAAGAGGGCTCCTTTTATTTTAAGATTTTTTTTTTATATCTTTATTACAATCCAACCCCTTTTTATGTGTCTGGTCATCGGATTCGGTTTATTTGATAACTGGTTCAATTTTAGAAAACTTGATATTGCTACGTGATAAAAACAAATTAAAGTTCAGCCCCATACACAAATAGAGGCTGGATCTTTTTGGAGGTTTAAATGAAAGTTATACTTAAAGAAACCATCGACACGCTGGGCATTGCCGGAGCAGAATGTGATGTTGCACCTGGTTATGGCCGCAACTATCTGCTTCCCCAGGGAAAAGCAATTATTGCTACTCCCCAAAACAGAAAAGTCATGGAACAAGCAAAAGCCAAGCTAGAACTTCAGATTGCAAAAGAAAGAAAAATTGCTGAAGAAATGGCTGACAAGATCAAAGATGTTGTATGTACAATCAAAGCCAAGGTTCACGAAGATGTCCGTCTTTATGGATCCGTAACCACCCATGACATCAAAGAATCTTTAAACAAACAAGAAATTTTACTGGAACGTCGTTCCATTCTACTTGCTGAACCCATTAAGGAACTTGGTGAGTATAAGGTTCCGATTCGTCTTTATAAAGGTGTAGAGCCAGAGATTACGGTAAACGTTCTTGCTGAAGAAAAAGAATAAACATTATGAATTTTGGCATCCTGGAAAATGACACTATTTCCCAGGATGCCACCTTAAAAAGAATATTGTGCCTTTAAAAAAAAACAAACATATCGATCCACTGTTAAGCAAAACACCTCCTCAGGATATTGAGGCAGAAGAATCGTTGTTAAGTGCAATATTTATCAATAATGACAATCTACATGATATTATTGATATCCTCGCACCTGAAGATTTTTATAAAGGTGCCCATAAAAAAATATATACGTCCATTATGGAACTGGCCATTAAAGATGATCCAGCCGATCTAGTAACTGTTGCCAATCGTCTTAATGAAAAAGATGAGCTGGAAAGTGTGGGTGGAGCTGCCTACCTTGCCGCTATTTCCGACGCAGCACCTGTCGCTGTGAATGCAATACACTATGCAAAAATAATTAAAGAAAAATCCTCTTTAAGACAACTCATCACGGCATCTTCGGGTATTATTGAGCGATGCATGAAAGATCAGGGTGATTTCACCGATATCATGGATTATGCAGAAGCCTCTATTTTCAACATTTCGGAAAAAAAATCAAAGTCCAGCTTTCAGACGCTGGGAGAATTAATCAATCTAAACATTGATAAACTTGAAGAGCAACAAGGAAAAGACGGTGGCCTATCTGGGCTTTCTACCGGATATGCGCGCCTGAACAGTATTACCTCGGGATTACAAGGATCTGATCTGATCATCCTTGCTGCCAGACCCAGTATGGGAAAAACAGCTTTTGCCTTAAATATAGCTCGAAATGTGGCTCTTGAAGAACGCAAACCTGTTGCAGTATTTTCCCTTGAAATGTCCAATGAACAACTTTCTATGCGTCTTCTTACCTCCGAGGCTCGCATTGATTCAAATCGGCTTAGAACAGGTTTTATTAGCCAGGAAGACTGGCAAAATGCCACCGATGCCGCAGGAGTTTTAAATGAAATGCCTATCTTCATAGATGATACTCCTAATATTACGGCTATGGAAATTCGGGCAAAGGCACGAAAATTATATAAAAAATATAACGATATCGGTCTAATCATAATTGATTACCTTCAATTAATGAAACCCCCTTTTAAATCCGATCGTAGAGATCTTGAAATTGCTGAAATTTCACGGTCACTCAAAGCCCTGGCTAAAGAGCTTAATGTACCGGTTGTTGCCCTATCTCAACTTAACCGTATGTTGGAACAGCGCGCCGATAAACGCCCAATGCTTTCTGATCTTCGTGAATCTGGAGCTCTTGAGCAGGATGCAGATATTGTCGCTTTTATTTACCGGGATGAAGTATATAATAAAGAAGCAGACAATCCTAAAAAAGGCTCTGCAGAAATCATTATTGCCAAAAACAGAAATGGCGCCACAGGCACTGCATTCATGCATTTTCATGGTCAATATACCCGTTTTGAAGAACTTTCCCCTGACTCGTACCAGGAATATGAATGAAAAAAAGACTCCACGGTAATATTTCCGGCCTAAGAAATACCCAGATCAAAGAAATTGAAAGACTCTATACTTACAGCACACCTCCTGAATATATCATAGATCGTGACCTGGCATTTTCATTGGTCTCTTTATCTCACGAAATAAGAAGACAAATCGGTCTATTAATAAACAGAAACGGCAAAGTTATTTTTGTTGTTGTCGGAGATGCGCACAAAATTGTTATCCCTATTACCGAAGGATACAATGCGACTCCGGGTCGACTCCGAGGCCTTCGCCTGATTCATACCCATTTAAAAGATGAGCCCTTAACACGAGATGATCTAACAGATATTTCATTACTTCGGTTAGATTATATCAGTGCCATCTGCATTACTCAAAACGGTAAACCAGGCACGCTTTATTCGGGTCATATTTTACCAGAAGAGAATGCTGAACCCTATCTAATTTCAGAACCTTCTACGATTGAAAGTCTTGATATCGGTTGTCTGGATAAGATCCAGGCCCTTGAATCTGAACTTACTCGAAAAAATGCTTTATATAAACCCGCCTCTGACACTGAAAATGCCTTTTTAATCAATGCCACCACAAGTAACCCGACCGAGGCATATGCATCTATTGATGAACTTAAAGAACTTTGCAAAACCAGCCATATTAATGTCATTGGAACCGGTGTCCAAAGAAGAAAAACAATTGATTCTAAATTTGTCGTGGGTAAAGGAAAATTATCTGATCTGGTCATTAAAGCCATTCAAAAATATGCAACTTTATTAATATTTGATCGAGAATTATCTCCTTCTCAAATCCGTTCAATCACTGATTTTGTTGAAATGAAAGTCATTGATCGAACCCAGTTGATTTTAGATATTTTTGCCAAACAGGCAAAATCCAGAGAAGGAAAATACCAGGTAGAGCTTGCACAAATGGAATATCTTTTGCCCCGCCTGGGCACTAAAAACACTGCCATGTCCCGTTTAACCGGTGGTATTGGTGGAAGAGGTCCTGGAGAAACAAAATTAGAGATCAACCGACGACGCGTTAGGGAAAGTATTAATCGCTTAAAAAAAGAAATCATTAAAATCCGCAAACAACGCAAACAACAAAAATCAAAACGAAAAAGAAAATCTTTACCTGTTATTTCTATCGTTGGCTATACCAATGCCGGTAAATCCACATTGCTAAATACCCTGACCCAAAGTAAAATTATCGCAGCCAACCGCTTATTTGCAACCTTAGACCCCAGCAGCAGAAGGTTAAGATTTCCCAAAGATACCGAAGTAATTATTACAGACACCGTTGGATTTATACAAAAGCTGCCTAAAGAACTGATGGAAGCTTTTCATGCTACGTTAGAAGAATTATCTGATGCCAATGTTATTTTACATGTTATTGATATTAGTAACCCAAGATATCAACAACAACAAAAATCGGTTGAAGACATTTTAAAAAAGATGGATCTGGACCGAATTCCAACTCTTTTAATCTTTAATAAAATCGATAAAATTGATTTAAATTCTTTTGATAACAAGTGGTTACTTAAGCAGGGAATTTGTTTATCTGCTGCAAAAAAACAAAGTTTAACTCCTCTGGTTGAAAAACTGGAGTCGATGGTTAAAACCGAATTTTAATATAGATATTGACCAATACAATTTTTTACACTAAATAAGAAAAAAATAATCTGCTTTTGGAATAAATATGGACATTACACAGATCGACCAAATACCTATGAATAGTTTAAGAAAAAAAGATACCACTGACAAACCGGATTGCTATGGAGAGTTTAACAAAGCCAATAAACTTTGTTTTGAATATTGTTCTATCTCAATTCGTTGCTGCGTCCTTTATAATAAACATCCTAAAGTTGATATTTTAGAAAAATTATTAATCCACAATCAATACGCAATAAAACAACATTAATTTTTTTGGACTATCAGAAAATTTTGCCTGGATTAAGAATATTTTGAGGGTCAAACACCTTTTTAATCCCCTGCATCAGTTTAATCTGGGTTTGACCAATCTCTAAAGGTAGAAATTTAAGTTTTGTAATCCCCACCCCATGTTCACCCGTGATCGTTCCCCCCAGATCCAACGTCGCCTTAAACAGCTTATCAACCGCCTTTTTTGCTCTTTTTGCCTGGGCTTCATCTGATTTTTCATACATGATATTACAATGGATATTGCCATCTCCTGCATGACCAAAGCTGACGACTTTTAAATCAAACTCCTTTTGTATTTGCTGTGTGCAACGAACCATGTCCGGAATTTTATCTATAGGTACAACAATATCTTCATTTATTTTATTGGGTGCTATTTTATACAACACCGGCGAAAGTGCTTTTCTTGCATCCCATAATTTTTTTGCATCTGCCAAACTGTCTGCCACCGTTATTTTTACCGCATCAAAAGATTGGCATACAATTTCAATACGGCTGGCATCCTTTTCTACGGTAATTTCATCACCATCCAATTCTATGATCAAAAGTGCTTTCATCTGATCCGTTACAGCAAAGCTGATATGTTCTTTAACAAGATCCAGACAAGCATCATCGAGATACTCAACACATCTTGGTATGACAGCTTCTTTCATGATCCCGGATACTGCCTTAGCAGCATTGGCCATGCTATCGAAAAACACAGCCATGGTTTTTATAGCAGCAGGCTTTGGCAATAACTTTAACGTAACCTCCGTGACCACAGCCAGTGTACCTTCAGACCCCACAATCAGACGAGTTAGATCATATCCAGCTACGCCCTTTGCAGTACGAACACCTGTTTGAATAATTTCACCCGAAGGCAAAACCGCTTGAAGACCGATAACATAATCTCGTGTCACACCATATTTAACCGCCCGGGGTCCACCGGCACACTCGCCAACATTCCCTCCGATGGTACAGACAGAAGCGCTTGCAGGATCCGGTGGATAAAATAACCCAACACTTTCAACCTGTTTGTGCAAATCGGCCACGACCACACCTGGCTGAACCCTTGCAAAAAAATTATTTTCATTAATCTCAAGAATTTGATTCATTCGACTGGTAACCAGAACGATACCACCATTCACAGGAACTGCTCCACCGGTCATGCCAGATCCAGCTCCACGGGGAACCACACTGATTTGATGGTCAGATGCTATTGATAAAATTTTAGAAACTTCTTGGGTTGAACCTGGAAAAATAACGATCTCAGGAAGGAAACTTAAACCTGCTGCATCATATGAATAGCACAATAACTCTTCTTTTTTTTGGGTAATATGTGCTTTTCCGGTTATACGTTCAAGTTGCTTGTAAACAGAACCGGAATTTCCCATTTTTAAAGCTTGCCCGCTTCAATTTTTTTTGAAAGGTAACTCACTTGTTCAAACAACATCCCTTTTTGTTTAATTTCTTTTTCTATCGCATTAATAGAATAAATGGCTGTTGCATGATATTTATTAAAGCAACTCCCAATTTTTTTAATGGAATGATCCGTATACCTTCTGGAAAGATAAATTGCCACCTGGCGTGGTTTTACAATTCTTTTTTTCCTTGAAGTGGAGACAATATCCTTTTCAGAGATTGAAAATTGGGAACAAACCAGTTTCTTAATGGATTCAATGGTAATTCGTTTTCTGGCATTTGTCATATTTTCCAGAACGCTTTTAGCCAGTTCAATATCAATATTATAGCCCATCAAATGACCCTTTGCTGCCACTCCATACAAACCACTTTCAAGCTGGCGAACATCATCACACAATTCTTGTGCTATATAATCAGTCACGTGTCCTGGAATACTGTATCCAAACTCTTTAGATTTCTTTTTTAATATTCTAACCCGGGTATTAAAATCAGGGGTATCAATCTTGGTAATCAAACCAAGATTTAATCGACTCCTTAATTGTTCATTAAGCTTGGGAATATCATCAGGAAGCTCACACCCGGAAAAAATAACCTTTTTCTCGGTATCCAACAGATAGTCCAATGTTAGAGCAAGCTCTTTTTGTGTGGCATCTTTACCAGCAAGAAAATGTACATCATCTAAAATTAATACATCACATTTTTCGCGATATTTTTCTTTAAAGAGACCAATGGTATTATTTCTTAAAGAAGATATCATTTCATTGGTAAAGTCTTCTGCCGTAACATAATAGACCCGGGTAGACTGATCATTCTGAATAATATGGTGACCAACTGCCTGGGATAGATGACTCTTTCCCAACCCGGTATTCGCCAGAAGATAAAGAATACTGGAGCCTCCCATTCTTCCCTGGGCAAGTGAAAGAGAGGCAGAATAAGCAAAATTTGAATTATCGCCCACAACAAAATCGTTAAATGTGAATCCCTTTTTTAGCAATCGTCCATTATTTGATCGGTTAAGACCAGGCAGCTTCAACTGTCTGGGCCGCTTTACAGCTAAAGGAACTGCGGGGTATGCACCATGTGTTTCATCTTTTTTAGAGGAATCAGACTTTTCCTGGGAATGTATTTTAAATTTAATTTCCATATTCTTATAGCCAAGCTTGGACAACTCTTTTTTAAAAATTGGAACATAATTGGTTTTCAATCGATTGATAAAATAGGTATTTGGGCTGGACAACTGGACATAATCTGTATCATATCCCAGCAGCTCCACTGGGTCTATCCACATCCGATAGCTATGATCAGGTAATTGCTTTTTAATTTGACCTTTAACTTCTTCCCAGAATGATTCCATGTTTTTCAAAAAATGACCTCTTTTTTCCAACTGGTAATTGAAACACTGGTTTGTAAATCAAATTCAACAACTATAAACGAATTAAACGGATAATAAAAAAAGTATGTTTTTTTTTATTGGAATTATATTTTTTGGTCAAATCTAATGAGAAGTGTTAAATAAATATTAAGATTTTGTTTGGCATATTTTTTTAATCATTTGATTTTATAGAGTTTTTTCTGTGAAACAAAAATTTTACTAAATATTACAGATAGTTCTACAACTATTTTATTTTTCAGGATATTCTATCATTTTTACCCCAAACCGTAATTTACAAAAAATATATTTACTATGTTTTACTCTATATTCCTTTGATTTTCTTCGAATTTAATATTAATTAAAGCTTTTTTTAAGAACCTGAATTTAACAAGGGTTTCACAATTTTGAACACAAATTTTATTTACACTTTCATTTTCAAATAGTATATTGCATCTTACTTTACACCATTTAATATGAATGAGATTAATATCAAAAATGAATAATTTTTCCCCCCTTCCAATTATTGGCATTACCATGGGAGATCCCGTGGGTATAGGTCCTGAGGTCCTAATAAAAGCACTGAGCGATCCAAAACTTTTTTTGAAGTGCAGACCTTTAATAATAGGTGACTCAAAAATTATCAGACAGGCTTTGAACCTTTTAAACTCGAATCTGAAAATTCATATTATAACAGACCCGGATCAAGGTCACTTTACGTTTAATACATTGGATCTTATCGAATTATCCCGTATTGATATGGATTTGAGCCAACCTTTAGCTCCAACTTCTGTCACGGGCAACGCCATGCAAGAATATATTCTTAAAGGCATTGATCTTGCCATAAATAAGCAGATTAATGGTCTTGTCACCTGCCCCATAACGAAAACTGCCTTAAAACTTGCCGGATCCAAGTTTCATGGTCACACAGAATTGCTTGCCGACAAAACAGGCTCTAAAAATTATGCAATGATGCTGGCAGGAAATAAACTCAAGGTCGTTTTGGCAACCATACATATCCCCTTATCCCAAGTGCCCAAGAGTCTGAGCAAAGACGGTATTCTTAGGGTTATACAAATTACAAACACCGCACTTAAAAATAGATTTAATATCAAAGAACCCAAGATCGCTGTCGCCGGTTTAAATCCCCACTCTGGCGAAGATTCCATGTTTGGAAATGAAGAAGAAGAGATCATTATCCCGGCAGTTAATCTGGCCAAAGAAAAAGGAATTGATGTCCATGGCCCCCTGCCTCCAGATACGGTATTTTTCAAAGCGGTTAATGGCCACTTTGATGCAGTGGTCTGCATGTATCATGATCAGGGCCTTATCCCGTTTAAACTTATCCATTTCAAAGATGGTGTAAACACTACACTTGGCCTTCCAATTATCCGAACCTCTGTGGATCATGGAACTGCATATGATATTGCCTGGAAAGGAATTGCAGATCATTCAAGTCTGAGCGAAGCTATAAAAATGGCCGCATTTCAGGCACAAAATAAAAATAAGGCATAAATGAATATTGATAAAATCATTATTGAAGGTGCACGAGAGCATAATTTAAAAAACATTAATGTTGAAATTCCCAGAAATTCTTTGACCGTAATTACAGGGCTTTCAGGTTCAGGAAAATCCACCCTGGCTTTTGATACCCTATATGCCGAGGGACAACGACGCTATGTAGAATCTTTATCCACCTATGCCAGACAATTTCTAGGCCAGATGGACAAACCGGATGTTGATGCCATTATTGGGCTTAGTCCTGCCATATCCATAGAACAAAAAACCGCCAGTCACAACCCCAGATCAACCGTGGGAACGGTCACTGAAATCTTTGATTATCTAAGACTGCTTTTTGCAAGAGTGGGCAAATCCTTTTGCCATAAATGCGGGGCGCCTATTTCCTCTATGTCCATAGACCAAATTACAAACATAGTTCTGGCCATGGAAGAGAAATCGAAAATCATTGTTTTAGCCCCTTTAATAAAAGGTAAAAAAGGGAATCACGAAAAATTATTTGCCAGTATTAAAAAAGATGGGTTTGCCCGGGTCAGGATTAATAAAGAAATATACCTGATTGATGATATTACTGCCCTTAAAAAAAATCAGAAGCATACAATAGATGTCGTTGTAGACCGTTTAATCATTAAAGAGGGTATCAAAAAAAGGCTATCTGACTCTCTCGAACTTGCGCTATCCATGTCCCACGGACAAGTCATTGTCCATGACCTGTCAAAAAACGAAGATACACTTTTCAGTGAAAGTGCATCCTGTGTAAAGTGTGAAATCAGTTATCCAGAATTTATCCCGGCCTCTTTTTCATTTAACTCACCCCATGGCGCTTGTAAAAAATGCGGGGGTTTAGGTGCCATTACCCAATTTGATCCGGAACTAATTGTCCCGGATAAGGAGCTGTCTTTAAGACAAGGCGCTGTCGTCCCCTGGGAAGGACGCGATTCCGTACCGTTCATGGAGTTTTTAGATGCCCTTGTCATTCATTATAAAGAAAATATATATAAACCGTTTAAAGATCTGTCTTTAAAATTTCAACAAGTATTGCTCTACGGTTCCGGAAAAGAAGAGATCCCCTTTTATATGGAAAGAATGGACAAAAAAATCGTCTATAAAAAAACGTTTGAGGGTATCATCCCAAATCTTGAAAAGCGGTACCATGATGCCGGTTCCAATTATATGAAAGAAGACATTAAAAGATTTATGAATTACAAGACCTGTTCATCCTGTAGCGGTTCCCGACTTAACCCGGCCTCTTCTGCCGTCAGAGTCGGCGACAAAACCATCTGGGAAATAACCGGTTTATCCATTGAACATGCAAACATCTTTATCTGCGCTTTAAATCTTATCGAGCGAGATCAAACTATCGCAGACAGCATTATCAAAGAACTGACACAACGCTTGAGATTTCTGCAAGATGTCGGACTAGAATATTTGACATTAGATCGTTCTGCTGCAACGCTTTCGGGTGGAGAAAGCCAAAGAATTCGCCTTGCGACCCAGATTGGTTCAAAATTAACTGGTGTCCTCTATGTATTGGATGAACCCAGTATCGGGCTACATCAAAAAGATAATACCAGGCTGTTAACGACCCTTATAAATCTTCGAGATCTTGGAAATACGGTATTGGTTGTAGAGCACGACGAAGATACCATCCGATTTGCCGATCATGTGATCGATATAGGACCAGGAGCTGGAATCAATGGTGGGAATGTTATGTTTTCAGGCACACCTGAACAACTAGAAAAAGATGAAACTTCTATCACCGGATTATATTTGTCCGGGAAAAAAAAGATTGAGCTCCCAAATATAAGACGAAAAGGAAATAATAAACACTTAAGTATATATCAGGCCACATCAAATAACCTTCAAAATATTGATGTACATTTTCCTTTAGGTTGTCTTACCTGTGTTACTGGCGTATCAGGATCCGGAAAATCTACTTTGGTATTAAATACCCTCTATCAAATTCTTGCAAACCGAATTTATCACTCAAAAAAAATAGCCGGTCAACATAAAACGATTAAAGGCTTAGAACATATTGACAAGGTTGTTCACATTGACCAGTCACCCATCGGGAAAACGCCAAGAAGCAACCCCGGAACTTACACCCAGGTGTTTAACCAAATTAGAGAACTGTTTTCAAAAACCCGAGAATCAAAAGCAAGGGGATATAAACCCGGCCGGTTCAGTTTTAATGTAAAGGGGGGAAGATGTGAAGCCTGCACTGGAGATGGTATCATTAAAATTGAAATGCACTTTTTACCCGATGTTTATGTCGCTTGTGACGTCTGCAATGGTCAGCGCTATAATTCAGAAACCTTGGATATTAAATATAAAGGGAAAAATATAGCTCAGGTTCTGGATATGACCATCAACCAATCCGTACGTTTTTTTGAGAATATATCTTTTATCAAAACCAAATTAGATACCCTTATTGAGGTGGGTCTTGGATATGTAAAGTTAGGACAACCCGCCACAACGCTTTCCGGTGGAGAAGCTCAGAGGATAAAACTTTCACGTGAATTATCCAAAAAAGGAACCGGCAAGACCATCTATATATTAGATGAACCAACCACAGGACTGCATTGGGATGATATCAAAAAGCTATTATTTGTATTAAACAAACTTGTCGATTCTGGTAACACCGTGGTGGTTATTGAACACAATCTGGATGTCATCAAATGCGCCGATCATATTATAGATCTTGGGCCGGAAGGTGGACAAAAAGGTGGACAGATCATTGCAACAGGAACTCCGGAGCAAATAGCTAAAAACACCACATCTTATACCGGGTTTTATCTTAAAAAAATCCTGAATAAATAATTTTTGCCTCTTTTTCTTAATCTATCACGCAGATATCAGTATCACAGGGACAGGCCCCGTCAATTTCACAGGCATAAGCAATTCTGGATGCCTGCTCAAAAACATGGGCATCAATTCTTTTAAAAGAAAACCGGGCCATGTTTTTCTCAATACTTTTTTTATCCGGAAGATGATCAAGCCCCTGAACAATAACTTTTCCTGAATCTCCAGCAATAATTTCCGCACTTTCTCCGTTGGTGATCACCACATATGGAATCTGATACTCAACTGCCACCCGTGATAAGGCCAATGTAGAAAGTCTGCGTGTAACTAAAGACCCCGGTGCGTACTTTACCATCATAACCTTTTTATTCTTAACGGTGACAATAAAATCAATTTTTAAAATGGCTTTTCGACTATCTGCTGTCACAGTCATCGGAATATTGGATGCAATATCTTGTTTTAAAAAACCGGCTTTTTCAACAAGTAGTTTGGCAATCTTTTGCCTATGGCGCTCATCATGGGTATCAGACAACACATTGCCGCTTAAAAAATCTTTAAGTTTTCCTAAAACCAAATGATGTGGATTCTCTTTTACTTCCATCTTTTCTTTTACTTCTATCTTAAAGGATAGCTCCCTTGTCAAAATAATTTATCGATTCTTATAATAATGCACCACGTATTCTAAAAATAAGGCGAATCATGTTGAATCGCAAGTCCCCAAAAAATATAACTCATATTTAATACTCTAATTTAAAATACTAAAAATGATATTCTTCTCCAAGATCTACAAACAATATAATTTATTATTTAATCACTTGTAATTACAATAATTATTTTATATTGTTATTTAATAATAATAAAATATTATATATTCTCCTCTGGCTAAACAGCTCTATTATATATACAAAGTTACATCGCTTTATCAAAAAAATATAAGTAAACGTTATTTTACGTGTGCAAATATACTCTATTTTTCTATATCTTGAACAAAAAAAATATCATTTAATCTTACCTTAACCAGGGGGGACGTATGAAAGAGAAAATTTTAGCAGTAATCTTATTGCTGTGCCTTTCTATTTTTGGGATTTGGGGATGTAGTACAGAACCAAGTATTGACGTTGCAACCATTACCTCACTACCCAAAGACTTTGTTGGATCTGACACGTGTAAAATGTGTCATTTAGAACATTTTGATTCATGGAAGATGACAATGCATTCTCGCATGCTTCAAGATGCCAAAGCAAACGAAGATGCGATTATTGTTCCCATCGATGAAAAACGCATACGCACAGACCTTGCTAAATTAAGCACTAAACTAAAAGTTCCAGCAGACCAAATCTATGTGCCCAAAAAAGACGAAATCCTATATACAATTGGTAGCCAATGGAAACAAAGATTTCTTGTCAAAAAAGAAGGCACCCTTTATATCACTCCTATTCAATATAACGCTGAGACTGACCGGTGGGTAAACTATCATGAGAAAGATTGGGATCAAAGGCCCTGGCTTTTAAAATGTGGCGGATGTCATGCCACTGGTGTTAATCTTGAGAACAACACATTTAAAGAACCTGGTGTAGGATGCGAGTCCTGTCATGGCAAAGGTTCATGGCATGCAGCATTACCTAAAACCCAAGTTTTCGAAAAGAGAAATACCATCGTCAATCCTGCAAAATTAACCATGGGCGTTGCTGCACAAATTTGTGGATCTTGCCATAATCGCGGTAAATCAACCATGAAAAAAGGCGGCGGGTGGCCTGTGGGTTATGAGCCGGGCAAAGCACTTTCTGCATTTTACAAATCAACCTCTTTTGATGGTGGTGATGTAAAACATGTATATGCCAATGAATTTTCCAAAGGTCATCATCAACAATTTATTGACTGGCAGCAGTCAAAACATAAAACCGAGGGTGTAACCTGTACATCCTGTCATTATGTACATCAGTTAGGTATGCCACCAACAAGGTCCCAGACCAACTTTGCAGGTTCAAAACAATGCTTGAGCTGTCATGAAATGATAAACAATAATTTTGCGCATTCTATTCACTCTTTTGCAAATTGCGTGGGCTGCCATATGCCTAAAATTGCCAAAAGCGCTGAATCCGGGGATATTCATAGTCATGTTTTCGTTCCGTTACTGCCTGAAGACACATTGAAGAATCCAAAAGTCCCGAATTCATGTCAAACCTGTCACAAACATAAAAATCAGGATTTAAATGAACTTCAGACAGCTTGGAAAACGCTTTCAGTTTTGCCCAAACCTGTAGGAAAGGCAATCCAGGCAATTAATTATAAAAAGGCCAATTAAACTGCAGGAGTGGGTTATGCAAAATTCAATTTATATCCGTAAGACGATAGCTTGGATAACACCCCTAACCCTGCTTATATCACTTCTTCTCCCTGCCCTTTCGTTTGGGCAGGGAGAAGAAGTCACATCCTATATCAACCGTTACAAGCAGTATGAAGTCAGCACAGGCTATTATGAACGTTATGAAATGCGGCCAAAATTTGAAAGTCCCTTGGTGAAAAAATTTCGCGGTTTGGATCAAAAACCATTTGCATACAGTTCTACTTCCGCAATAGTTCGAAATCGCAGCCATCTCTCTGATTCTCACAGGGGCATTAAATTTTATGATAATAGAAGATGTGAAGAGTGTCATATCAATGAAACTCATGATATTCATACGGTTCGAGCTAATTTAACCTGCAGACAGTGCCATGGACCTGAGCCCATTGCAAGTATCAATCACTATTATTCACCCATGAACCCTATCAGGCGTCATGCCTATGTCTGTTCAAAATGTCATGAAGGTGCATCGGCCTCATTTGCAAGTTATATAATTCATGAGCCAGATGCCGGGTCTTCAACGACAAGAACCAGTTTCCCAGCACTGTATTATTCATACTGGTTTATGTTGATACTATTAGCAGGAACACTGGCTTTTTTCATTCCTCACACCATTTTAATGGGTGTAAGGGAATTCTTCAGAAAAAAAGAGGATAAGTAAAAATGATGCAAACAATGCGCATAAAACGATTCAGTGTTTTAGACAGAGTTTTTCATTTTTTTCTGATTCTAACTTTTCTCATTCAAACAGCAACAGGATTCAGCCGTCTGTTTTTCCCAACAACCTGGGGTAAAAATCTGAATACTGTTTTTGGCGGATATAATACCTCAATTATGATCCATAAATGGGTAGGTGTCCTTATGATATTGGGATTCATATTTCATACGATATATCTGCTGACTAAAATTGACTGGAAAAATTTAAGCACAAGTCTTTTTGGCCCAAACTCTCTGATACCAAATATCCATGATGCAAAACACCTCTATCAAAGAATCCTCTGGTTTTTTGGTCTTGGCTCTCGTCCAAAACTTGGGCGATGGGCATACTGGGAAAAATTTGATTACTGGGCTGTATACTGGGGGATGCCGCTATTGGCAATTACTGGAGTCATGCTAATGTATCCGGTTTTTGCAAGCCAATATGTTCCTGGCTGGACCCTAAACATTGCCGTATTATTACATAGAGCCGAAGCGATCCTTGCCGTCTCTTATATTTTTATTGTCCATTTTTACGTGGGCCATTTAAGACCATCAAGTTTTCCAATGAATGAAGCCATGTTTGCAGGAAGCATAACAATGGAAGAGTTGAAAGAAGAAAAACCAGATTGGCATGAACAATTAAAAAAAGAAGGAAAACTTGAAATAGTCAAAGTACCTCCACCTTCTTTTTCGTATAAAGTCATCTACTTTATCTTTGGGTATGCAGCTTTAGGGTTTGGTGTGTATCTTCTGGTTAATGGAATCATATACAGCCGATATATTACGCTGCATTAAATAGAATTTTTAACAAAAAAACCCCTGACCATTATGCCAATTGTAGGCTTTTGGATCAGGGTTTTTTAATGGTACATAAGATAATATTCTAAACATAAGCGTGATAATGAATCAAAGTTTGACCCTTGTTCATTTATAGATTATTTTTGATAATAGAATTTTAGTTAGTTTATTACAAAAATTGTCACTATTTAAACATTTTTAGATATAATTTAATCGTTATTTTCAACCAAATAAAGCATAAGACTACTACAGTCAGGGTTATAGACGCTTGGTACGCTTTTTGCTATTTTTATAAATATTCAAAACGGAGGCTTTATGAAAATATCAAAGGTTATTGTGTTTTTAATTATTACAGCACTACTCGGCGGAGGTCTATATCTATTTCAAAATGACAAAAATGATAAAGCTCTTGCCGTTCACAACAAACAAAAGTTCGAACAAATAACAAAAGCGGCACAAAAAAGCAGTTCTGCAGGTCTTCATATAATGGTATCAATAATCAATAAATATCATAAATCAAAGGGCCAATATCCAAAAAAACTTATGGATCTTTATCCTGAATTCATACCTGATGAATCTTTTATTTCATCAATAAATTGGACTTATAAAACAGAAAATGGAACCTATCTTGTCGAAAAGCAGATAGAAGGGAAACCTAAAGTTTCAATGGGCCCGGACAAGAAACTAAAAGCAGGAAAAGAAAGAATAGCTACAACTAAACCATCAATAAAATCCAAAACATCTTTTGTTGCTTTAAGTACCAAAATAAAACCTGATACTAAAAAAGACAAGAATCAGATCACAAATAGATTATCATCCAATCCAATTAACAAATCCAATAAAAAGATATCAGGTAAAATAAAATCAAATAACAAGATAAACGTTCCAAAATTTCAACCGGAATTCACGATTATAAAAAAGGAACTAAATAATGATGAAAAATTCTTACTTTCTCTTGATCGTTACAATTTTTATATTTGGAGAACCAATGAAGGCGTAATAGGCTTTAGCGATATCCAATATCCGGATGTAAAAAATTTAACTATCTACAAGGACAAAAGTTGGGTTGAATATAAAAAAAACCATAAGTTCAGAAGATAAAAATAGCTATGAGCAAAATCTTGGGAGACATAGAAAAATGATAACACTAATAATAACTATCAAAGATCATTTGAAAAATATAAAAGGGTTTTCTCTAATTGAATTAATGGTGGTAATTGTGATCATAAGTGTTTTATCCTCGATTTCCATTGTTAATTACATCCCTTTAAGGAAAACAGCTTTGGACACAACAGCCTTATCTGATACTCGCAATTTTGCCGAAAGTGTCGTTGAAGCAGCTTTGGACGATCAAGATGTAAAATACCAACAAGGCGATCTTGAAGTTGATGGCGGTGTCAAAGGTCCC
Organism: Desulfobacula sp.; assembly: GCA_033852015.1. Lineage (GTDB taxonomy): Bacteria > Desulfobacterota > Desulfobacteria > Desulfobacterales > Desulfobacteraceae > Desulfobacula. The sequence continues at coordinate 376 of JAWSVH010000065.1, read as the reverse complement.
ATTGGAGCATTTGAAGTAGATGGAGTGACTGCAAGAACGCCAGTTTTCTCTTTATCTCCAGGTGTTGCTGCAATAATCACAGGAGACATTAATACATCAATTCAAGCATATATTTATCACACCAATGGGACAGTTGATACTAGTGGCGGTAGTTTTAGCGGCAGAAAAGAGTATATTTGTATCATTGATATACCTGCAGGCCTAGTTAGCCTTCCATAAGCAAAAGACCAACAAAACGAACCCTGACCATTACGATAATGATCAGGGTTCGTTTCATAAATAATCGTAGCAGAATTCTACTCTCCCAAATTGTCAATCATATAGTCACCATCGAGGCTAAAGAGTTTACCTAACTTAAGCTCGGGTGTGTTTGGGA
>JAWSVH010000251.1:0-4620 GCA_033852015.1 Desulfobacula sp. | reverse complement strand
GTGGATATCACCCGGTGTATCGGATGTGGCTCCTGCTGTGTTGCTGATAAACGGGAATATAATGTCCCGGATGGAAACTATCGCACCTGGGTAGAACGTTATGTTAAAGGGTTTAGCGACGAGATTTATGTTGATTGTCCCAATGGCGGTTTGGATGGGTATCAGACACCCCGGTCAGATATTAAAGAAGAAGTTCGGGATACCTTTTTTGTGCCAAAGCTTTGTAACATGTGTAAAGAGGCTCCCTGTGTACAAGTGTGTCCTGTAGGGGCAACGTTCAAGTCTCCGGACGGATTTGTTCTGGTGGATGAAAAACGATGTGTCGGTTGTGCCTATTGTATTCAGGCCTGTCCATATTCTGTTCGGTTTATTCATCCTGAAAAAAAGACAGTTGAGAAATGCACCTGGTGTTATCAGCGGGTGAGAAAAGGTCTTTTACCGGCCTGTGTTCAGGTGTGTCCCACCAGTGCCAGAAAATTTGGTTCCATGAAAGATAAAAATTCTGAGGTATATAAAATTTTAAAGGGCCCGGGTGTCTTAACCGTATTGAGAAAAGAAATGGGAACCTATCCTGCCTTGTACTACAAAGGTGCCAGAAGGGAGGTGATATAATGGATGCAGCGCATGGTTCAGTCGTGACGTTAATTACCAATTTTGTATTTCCCAATGATCTTCATGTTCATTGGAGTATGATGATTGTATTATATCCGTACATCACCGGCCTTGTGGATGGGGCCTTTATTATTGCAGCACTTTATTATCTGTTTGATGTTAAAAGCTTAAAGCCAGTGGCACGGTTTTCTTTGTTGTTTGCCCTGGCGTTCTTATGTTTTGCTACCTTGCCTTTATTGCTTCACCTGGGGCGCCCGGAAAGAAATCTGAATATGTTGCTAACCCCGAGTCCTAGTTCGGCCATGGCAGGATTTGGTTATATTTATGCGGTGTCCATGGCAGTGTTGGTGTTTATTGTACTTTTTGTATACCGCCCAGATCTTGTAAAACGTCGCCAATCCTCTAAGGGTTGGCTTTGCTATCTTTATAGGGCTTTAACCTTTGATAGCCTTGATTTGTCCGAAGATGCCCTGGCACTGGATAAAAAAATTATTCGGTTCTTAGTGGGTATCGGCATTCCCATTGCTGCGGTTCTTCATGGGTATGTCGGGTTTATTTTTGGGGGGGTTAAAGCAAACCCCACCTGGTCAACTCCCCTTATGCCGGTTATCTTTTTGTTTTCTGCCTGTGTATCCGGGATAGCAGCTATTATTCTTGCGTATATTGTTATTCGTAAAATGAAAGGTCGGTCTGTTGATCATCCGTGCATTAAGACCTGTATTAAAACGTTGACCATCTTTTTTATTCTGGCGTTTACGTTTGAGATGCTGGAGGTCTTTTCTCATTCATATTTAAAATCTGGCTATCACCATATGGTTGAAGGCCTTTTAAATGGTCCATTGGCCAGTTCTTTCTGGTTGTGGCAGGTTAAGATCGGTTCGGTTCTTCCGCTTATTATTCTGGGCGTGATGGCCCTGATTGCCATGAAAAAATCCGTATATAATTTAACCGCCGGTATTGTTTCTGCTATTTTACTTCTTCAGGTATTGATCATGCGGTGGAATGTCGTCATTGGCGGTCAGCTCATGAGTAAAAGTGCCAGGGGATATACTCAGTTCCATCCGGAATGGTTTGATAAAGAGGGAATCCTTGCTGTTGTCGTTGTTATGGCATTACCGTTTATATTCTTATTTTTTTTAAGTAAAGTTTTTCCATTCTGGATATCAGACAATGAAACAAATCAAGAATAAATTTAACATAAGGTATGATCCAGTCAAAAAAGGAGGTATTGCAGGCAATCGGCGTGGCGGTGCAAGGATGTATTTGCATGTTTGCATGATAACTCAAAATTGTGGGAGGAAATTAATATGACTGTTTTAAGGTCATTATTCATTTTAATGATGATGTCTGTTTTTACAGCAGGAGCGGCTTTCGGATTAACTGAAGCGTCTTGGGATGTAAAAAATAATAGGAATCAGGAAAAGAATAAAAAATGCATTACGTGTCATTTAAAAGAAAATGCATCCCTGGTTAAACAATGGGAAAAAAGCGCTCATGCAGCTGCCAAAGAAGGTCAGGTTGGGTGCTATACGTGTCACGCGGCTGAAAAGGGTGATGAAATGGGCTATAAGCATGAAGGTGCTTTCATTAAGGCGATTCTTTCACCCAATGATTGTGCAAAATGTCATGAGCCTGAAGCAAAAGAAATGGCTATCTCTCATCATGCAACCGCCGGTGAAATTATGGCCTCACTGGATAATATGCTGGCAGAAGTTGTAGGTGGTATGCCCAACAACAAGGCCAATATGGCCAGTGGCTGCTGGCAGTGTCATGGGTCTGTGGTATCGCTTAAACGTGATAAGGCAGGCAAACCCATGAGATCTAAAACTGATGCCCCTCAAATGGATTATAATACCTGGCCAAATTCCGGAATTGGTCGTATCAACCCTGATGGCAGCAAAGGGGTTTGTAATGCCTGTCATTCAAAACATAATTTTAGTGCTTCTAGAGCAAGACAGCCTGAAAACTGTGGGAAATGCCATTTGGGACCGGATCATCCTCAAAAAGAGATCTATGAAGAATCCAAACATGGTATTGCCTACTTTACGGCGGATAAAGGATCTTCACAAAATGGCATGAACATCATGAAAGATGGTTCATGGGTTTTGGGAGACGATTATCATACTGCCCCGACATGCTCCACCTGTCATATGGGATCTTATGTGAAACTGAACGGCGCTATTGCTAAAAATAGTCATAATGTTGGAGATAGACTTTCCTGGAACTTAAGAGCTCCGGTATCTTCAAAAGTTAATCGTGTGACTTTTACTGATGGGACTGTGGGAGATATTACAGGCGATGTTGCTCCTCGTCCGGGCCAGGTTGCTAAGTCAAAATCCTATGTTCGAGAAGGTGATAAGCTTAAAAAAGTTATTGCGGAAAAAACCATCAAGAGCGTTGTTTCCTGGGAAGAAAGACGAAGTACCATGCAGGAAGTTTGTAAATCCTGCCATGGAATTAACCAGGTTCGTGATTTTTATAAACAACTGGACGACGTAGTCACGTTATATAATACAAAGTTTGCAAAGCCAGGGGTAACTTTGGTGAAGATGCTTAAAAAAGATGGCATCTGGGAAAACTCTGGATTCCAGCACAATATTGGGTATACCTGGTTTGAAATCTGGCATCATGAAGGCAGAAGAGCCCGTATGGCAGCGGCCATGTTTGCACCGGATTATACCCATTGGCATGGCTTTTATGAAATTTCCAGAAATTTCTATCGAGAATTTTTACCGGAAGTTCAAGAGTTGGCAGATCATGCCGGCAAAGGTGAAAAGTATCGTAAACATATCAAAGAGCTATTGGCTAAACCGGAACATTTATGGACAAAAACCGGTGGATCTTCAGAAACTATGAGGCTGATAGAAGAAGAAAATAAATTAAGATATAACCAATAGAAAAATGCGTTATTTCCCGGCAGAACGGCCTGAACAAGGTTGTTCTGCCGGAACGTATTTGGAAGAAAAAGAATATGCAGAAAATGATGAGTACCACTCTTTTGGCCCTCTTTTTGTTGACCGGTTTATTTGCTGGAACAGTCTTTGCGAGTAATCTGGATGATTTGTTCACGGCTGTCGGCAAATTAAACATTCAGCGGCATGGATATACTTTGGGTAAAGCCTTGAATAAAACTCAGCTTAAAACAGCGGCATCCAATCCGGTTGAAGCGGCATCCAAAGAGACGTTTAAATTTCAGGATAAGAAGGTCTTTATCGTTGCCGAGAATAAGACCAATAGAGTCCTGGTGATTTATGAACAGTTTGAAGACTCCGTTCAAAAGAAAATTCAAAACCTTGTGGGTGATTTATATATGACGTTTGATGACCCAACAGTTTTGGCCCATGATAAGGTCGTATATTGGGCATATACAAAAACCGGTAAAGTGCCTGCGGATCAATTTGATCTTGCTAAAGAAATAAAAAAACCGTTAGATATTCTTGCCACAGTTAAATTTGTCAGCGATATCAAGATTATGGAAAAAGAAGCATCTGAGACTAAAGGCCAAGCCTATTATATCATCAGTTCGGATCCTATCTTAAAACAAATTGCAGATTTAAAAGAGTTGTACTAAAAGTTTATTTTAAGCACTGATTCCATAGAAAAAATACATGATAAACATGACAACACCAATGAATAAAAAGGTCATGCCTGATCCTGCCCTGACATAATCCATTACCTTGTATCCTCCCGGCCGCATGATTAAGGCATTTACCTGATGAGTGGGGAGCATGAACGTGTTAGATGCAGCAACAGCAACCAGCAGTGCAGCCATCCTTGGATCTGCCCCGCAACTTGCTGCCATATTCATGGCCAGAGGGATCATTAGCACCGTGGCTCCGATGTTGGAGATAACCAAAGTGAAAAAAGAGGTTAAAAGTCCGATGAGCAGGAACAAGACAACGGGCGTTAGTATTTCCTGCATGCTTTGTGTGAGGGTTGTCGATAAATAAAGGGCAGCACCGGTTTTTTCAAAGGCAAGTCCCAAGGGAATCAAACCCGCCAGTAAAA
>JAWSVH010000250.1:0-2826 GCA_033852015.1 Desulfobacula sp. | reverse complement strand
GGGGAATAGATTCTTTCAAAGCTTTTGAAAACACTTCATCAAAGAAAAGAGTTCTGGCAATTACATACTCATAAATTCCTGGGGTTGATTCGTTTGATTTTGCTTTGCCTTTCGTTCTAAATTTCTTGCTTTTGTTTAATAATCTAATAGGAAAGGACAAAAACTTTTCAGCCAAAAAATCAGGCCCCCATATTTGATCTTGAAAATCTTTGTGGGTCCAGGCACGAAACCATGCGGTAACAAATGCAGTCTTTGAAGGCTTTTCTTTTGAAAATAGTTTGAACATTCTGTCCTCTGTTTTTTATTGGTTTGAAGAATTTCCTGAAGGAGTATGGCATTTTTTCAGGAAGCTAATTATATTATTGTCATAATAAAATGAATGCCAAATGAAGCTTGATTCTAAGATTGTGCTACTTATAACGTTGGAGTTCAGGGGCCGCCGAGCGAAGCCGAGGGAATGAGTGGCTCGCCACTCGCGGTCCGCTGCAACGACGGGTTATACTCGTTTTAAGTGTTGTGTATTAGGTTTTTTATTTATCATAGAATTCATTAGGTATTGCTACTTCACTGAACAAAAGATTCCAACCCATAACGTACAATCGACTTTGTACAATTTTTCCTTTTCCAATTGGATTCGCAGTATTTTTTATGACATAAGTTCCAATGAATTTATCTCTAAGTGTTTGTTTTGTATTTTCTCCAGTCAACCAAAGAAGATCAAGGATTAATTCGAATGGTCCAAGAGTTAAAAGAAAAAATCTGAAAGTCATTTTAAAGAAAGAGGGCCTTTCTCCATATAGGTCTACAACTTTTATATTAGTTAGCCAGAACCCAAAAGTAGAAATCTCGGAATTTTTAAGAACTGCCAAATAAATGTGGCAAGTAATTAGAGAAATCCAGAATAAGATTTTCATCTCATACTCTTGTCCACTAGAATATTTTGCAAAAATAAAGGTATAGAGCCCAATGAATAGTGAAATTACAGTTAAGTCGATACCCCATGCTAAGATTCTTTTGCCAAAGCCTGCGTAATCTTTTAGAGAATAATAAACACCTGTTTCCTCATTCTTATTTTGATCTGTTTCGGACATTTAAAAATTCCTTTAGAGTGATAAGAGTATAACGTTGGAGTTCAGGGGCTGCCGAGCGAAGCCGAGGGAATAAGCGGCTTGCCGCTTGCAGTCCGCTGCAACGACGGGTTACATTTCAAGACTTAGAAATTTACTCTTTTACTAAGCCTCAAAATAAATAGCTGGCATTCAAAGTGAAATATAAGACTAATCATTTGCTGCAGATGATGGTGTGATCGCTTGTTTAAGTTTGTCTTTCCTAATTGCCTCAAACGTATTATCAATCATTGGGCGAAACTCAGGTGTTTTATAAAGGGTTTTTAGTATCTTTAGGGTTCTTTCCGCTGGACCAGAAAAAGTATATGAAACATTTGTTAGGCTACATCCCACAATACTTAAATCACTTTCTCCTTTAAAGACCAGCTCTGTTTTGTTGAACTTACAGTTAATAAATTTTTTACCATCTACAATAATACGTTGTACCCCAAACGATTCTCCCTCAATTGTGCGAAGAGGCCTTGGTCTATTTTCGATTGCTGGCCAATATATAATAGCTGAGCCTATAAAGAATAAAATGATCAGATATACATAGACTGGAATAGTCACTCCTTTTAATAAAATATCATCACGAAAACGTCTCCAACCAACTAAGATGGAAATTACTCCACTTAAAGATGTGATGATAAACATTCCTAATATGATCAAAGGACTATTTTGAAGAAATTGGGAAAGATTGTTCATAATTAGTCTCCTATGCTGACTGAAATGTAACTACTATTATATATCATTTTTGATATATAATATGTTTTGTGTAAAATATCAAAAGTGATATAAAGTGTGATTTTATTATTTTGTTATCTTACTTTAATTAAAGAGAATAATTGAAAATTTGAATGGGAAAATATATCATATTTGAGTGATATCAAATTGTAAAAATATATCATTTTGAAAATTTGCATAGCTCCGCTCTTTCGGTTCCATTTGGGTGTCGATTTATGACTGTATCAGTAGTTTTCAGAAGTTGCAATCGGTGTAAACCCTTAGTTTCGAAAATAAATTAACTTTGGTGAATAATTTTTCTGATTGTTTTGGTTAGTTTCTTTGTATCATGCCGGACAATCATTGCATTGGTGTCTAAAAGGTCAGGTATGTGAATATCCCGGTTGCCCCAGAATGTATCGGTTGTGTCGATGTCGACGAACTTTGATTTTTGTTCGTGGTAGATATCAAGGACTTTTTGGGTGGGTGGTGTGCTGTTGACAATTAAACCGTCAACTTTACGATCCAGACATTCCTCTAATTTGAGGACAAAATCTTTTCCTGAAAAGTTATGGGTTTCTCCAAATTTTGTCATTATATTGATGGAAAAATAGACCTTTGCAGATGTTTTTTGCAGAGCTTGTTTTACTCCGGGTACTATGAGATTGGGAATTATGCTGGTGAAAAGGTCACCCGGGCCGATAAAAATGTAGTCGGCATTTTTTATTGCCTCTAAGACTGGGGGGTAGACAGAAATTGAATCTTGATGGTGGGGAACTAAAAAGACATCTTTGATTTGCTCTCTTTGAGTCCCTCTGGGAATATCAATGGCTTGTTCTCCATAGATTCTTTGGCCGTCGGTTAATTCTGCAACCAGTGTGGCCCGATCGACGGTGACAGGAAGAATGTTGCCGTCTACATCAAGAATTTCTGCAAGGGCGGCAACGCCTGCCGGGAAATTACCAGTGTACCTGGAAAGCATGGTTAAGAGCATATT
>JAWSVH010000064.1:0-18748 GCA_033852015.1 Desulfobacula sp. | reverse complement strand
CACACACACCACATTCGCTACACTTCATTGGATCAACATTGGCAATGATACCGCTGGTAAACAGGTTATCTTTCTTGGCAAGGAGGGTTAGCGCTCTGGACGCTGCTGCTCTACCCTGTGTTATTGCTTCGTTGATCGGTTTTGGATAGTGGCCTGAACCGCAGACAAAGACGCCGCTGGTAGCAAATTCTGCGGGTCCAAGTTTTGCATGTTTTTCAACAAAGAACCCTTCATCATTCAGGGGAACTTTAAAGAAGTTAGCCAGTTTTTCATCTTTTCTGGGCACAATTGCAGAAGCAAGTGTTAATATATCAGTTTCGATCTGGACAGGCTGATTCAATATGTGGTCATTAAGCGTGATAAGAAGCTTGCCGTCTTTAATCTCAACTTCTGGTTTATTCTCTACACTGTACCGAATGAAAATAACACCCATCTCTCTTGCTTCTTTATATAGAAGCTCACGTTCACCATATGTTCGAATATCTCTATAAATGATAAAGACATCCATGTCCGGATTGCGTTTTTTAAGTTCAATGGCATTATCCACAGAATGTGTACAGCATACTCTAGAACAGTATGGACGATCTGGTTGCCTTGATCCGACACACTGTATAAATACAGCCGAGTTCAATGCATCCAGCTTGGCATCATTTTCCTTGAACATTTTATCCATATCAAGGGTCGTGATGATCCGGTCGTCATTTCCATATTCATATTCAGTGGGAACAGAACCCTTCGCGCCGGTCGCCAGTACCGCGATACCATGCTCAAGTTCAAATTGTTCTTTGTCGTTTTTAAGAACAGATTTAAAGTTACCTACAAATCCCTCTACGCTTTCAAGGGTCGTGTTGCAGTGAACAGTTATGTTTTCATTACCCTCTACCTCATTGATCAGTTGGTTAAGGTTGTCTTTTACATCCTCACCCTGGGCTGTTTTATACAGCTTATGTGCTTCGCCGCCCAGTTGGTCTTTTTTCTCAATGATGTGGGTTTTGTACCCTTGCGTTGCCAAAGATTTTGCAGAAGTCATACCTGCAAGTCCACCACCGATGATCATGACAGAATCATTCACATTGATTTTTTCTTCTTTAAGTGGTTCAGCAAGTGCAGCTTTTGCCACAGCCATTCTTACGAGGTCTTTGGCTTTTTCTGTGGCAATTTCAGGATTATTTTTATGTACCCAGGAGTTGTGATTCCGGATATTGGTCATTTCAAAAAGATATTTATTCAACCCGGCATTGGCCAAGGTCTCCATAAACAAGGGTTCATGGGTTTTAGGCGTACAGGCTGCTAAAACGATTCTGTTTAAATTCTTTTCTTTGATCATTTCAACCATTTTTGACTGTGCATCCTGACTACAGGCATACATGGCTTCTTCTGCATATTCTACGTAGGGTAGGGACATAGCGTACTCAGTAACGCTTTCACAGTCTACAACACCCTTGATATTCGAACCGCAGTCACAGATAAATGCCCCGATTCTGGGACGTTCGCCCACAACGTTAATTTCTTCAATTTTTGCGAGTTCTTTTGTTAACGTGTCTCTTACAGAACTTAAGGCATCTCCGGCTGCGGAAGCCGCTGCGCTGGCATCCAAGACAGATTCCGGGATATCTTTGGGATTGTTGAAAACACCAGCAACGTAAATACCATCTCTTGTGCTTGATACCGGTTCAAAGGAATTGGTTTTACAAAAGCCGTTATCCGTCAGCTCAATTCCCAACTTGTCTGCCATTTCTCTGGTTTCTTTGGAAATTTCAAGACCGACAGAAAGAACGATCATGTCGTAGGTGTCTTCAATTATTGTACCAAAGTCATCCACATAACGAATGTTTAAATCATGGGTATCTCGATCTTCAGTCACCGAATGCACTTTAGAGCGGATAAAATTGACACCATGTTTGTCTTTAGCGGTTTGATAGAATTTTTCAAATTCTTTGCCAGGAGTTCTCATATCCATATAGAAGATAGAGCAGTCCAGATCGCCACCCGCATGTTCTTTGGCTATAACAGCTTCTTTTATGGCATACATACAGCAGACAGAAGAACAATAGGGATTATCACATTTGTTCATGTCTCTTGAACCAACACATTGGAACCACGCAATTTTCTTAGGATCTTTTCTTTTCTCTGCCAACAGCTTGTCTTTTTTCTTTTTTGGATTCAACGGCAGGTTAGGTAAGGTCATTACATGTCCCATGGTTGGACCTGTCGCAGACAGGAGCCTTTCAAATTCCATGGATGTGATAACATTGGGAAAATTTGCGTATTGATAATTATCAAATTTTGTTGGGTCAAATGGTGTAAAACCGGGTGAGTAAATGATAGATCCGGCATCCAGCGTTACTGTTTTTTCGGTCTGTGTATAATCGATTGCATTGGCGGGGCAAACATCAGCACATGTACCACATTTATCTTTAGTCAGTTTTAAACAGACATCCGGATTAATGGCATATTTTAAAGGAACCGCCTGGGGATATTCTACATAAACAGCTGTTCTCTGCTGAAGACCTGCATTATAGCTGTCTTCAAATTTGCCAGGACATTTCTCAGCACATGCCCCACAACCAACACATAGATCAACATTTATATATCTGGGTTTTTGTTTGACTTCTACCTGAAAATTACCTTTTTTACCTTTTACATCAATGACTTCTGAGAGCGTTAAGAGCTCTATGTTTAAATGCCGGCCGACCTCGACCAGTGTGGGTGAAATAATTCACATTGCACAGTCATTGGTTGGAAAGGTCTTGTCCAGTTGGGACATGACCCCCCCGATAGAAGGCCCTTTTTCAACTAAATATACATAGTATCCGGAATTTGCAAGATCGAGTGCAGAAAGCATGCCGGATATACCGCCACCAATCACGACTACAGATCCGGTTAATTTATCGTTCATATTAACGTTCTCCTGTTTCTTCAATATAAAAATACTATTCAGGCTGCCTCAAACTTTAGGCACCATTTGAATAGATCACCATAAACAATTTATTATTTAGACTAATATTTAATTAACCAAAATATTGTGTTATAAAGCTTTCCTATAAAGCTTGTCAATACTTATCGAACTAAATTATATATAATAACTATGGATAAAATCATTGTAATCTGCGGTCCCACGGGAATTGGAAAAACATCTTTTGCTATATCTACAGCGTTGCAATTTAACGGGGAAATTGTTGGAGCCGATTCCATGCAAATTTATAAATTTTTGGATATAGGTACCGCAAAACCGGATGCTCAAGAGTTGGCATCAGTCAGGCATCATCTGGTTGATTTTGTGGATCCTAAAGAAAATTTCGATGCAGGATCGTATGTTAAATCAGCGGATGTTGCCATTCAAGAAATTGTCCGAAGTGGCAAACTCCCGATTGTCGTCGGTGGAACAGGTCTTTACCTACGGGCGCTTGTCAATGGGTTGTTTCGTTCCCATCCGATTTGTCAGACAACCTTAGATCAATTGAACGAAGAGTTAAAACAAAAAGGTCCACAATACCTTCATGATAAATTAAAACAATGTGATCCGGTGTCGGCTGAAAAAATTCATGCCAATGATACCTTTCGTGTTATTCGAGCGCTTGAAATATTTAAAACCAATGGTGTGCAGATGTCTGAATGTCAAAAAGAGCATCATTTTGGACAAAACCGGTATGATGCCATAAAAATTGGCCTTTTTATGGATCGGGAAATATTATATGATCGAATTAATCAACGCGTTGATATTATGCTCAAACAAGGACTTTTGAGTGAAGTTGAGGATTTGGTAAAAAATGGATATTCTTTAAACTTAAAACCAATGCAGTCTATTGGGTATAAACATATGGCCCTATATATAAATGGTGAGGTTGACTGGGAAGAGGCAGTTCGACTGTTGAAAAGAGATACGCGTCGATATGCAAAAAGGCAGTTTACCTGGTTTAACAAAGATAAAGATATTCATTGGATAAAGCCCGGACAGTTTGATGGTGCACATGATCTTATAAAAGAGTTTTTGACTTAACTTTTGATTTTACATATAGTCCAAATCTAAACCGTATGGAATTTATTACTAACCAAAATATTATATAGAGTACGATAATATATGAAGTCAGCAGACCAGCACCCTCAAATTTATAATCTTTTAATCATTCTACTTGTGTCTTTATTGTTCACCGCTTGTGCAGGAAAATTTGACCAAGGGCCAGTGGGCAAAACATCAGAACCTCGTCAATATCCTGACTTAAAGGTTTACCAACAAAAAAGTGATGAGACAAAGGTTTCTCTTATTAAAATTTTATCTGCGGAAGCAGAAAAGTTTTCATGGCAACAAAATTACCAAGATGCCTTGTTCGTTTATAACCAAGCGCTCTCTCTTGCAAAAGAAGAAGAAAAACCCCCATTGATTCAAGCCATTGAGAATGTCCTCCAAAAAACATCGGCAAAGGATATTGATGAATTCAGAAAAATTCAAAATATTCATATTCCGCGACCATTATTGTTGTATTGGCTGGGTATTAATTATGGTTTGGAAAACAATATGGCACTTTCCAAAGAAACGTTGGAATCATTTTTATATCAATATCCTGATCATCGATATGCCGTGGATGCCCAGGAACTTGTCCAAATTATTTCAAAATCATTTTTTAATAAGGATACCATTGGGTGTCTTCTGCCTTTAAGTGGAAAATATGCTATTTTTGGACAACGGGCGCTATCTGGCATTCAACTTGCTATTCAGGAATTAAGTAAGAAATATTCTAGACCATTTAGATTAATAGTCAAAGATACAAAGGCTGATTCGGATTTAGCTGTACAAGGTGTGCGTGAGCTGCAACTTAAAAATGTCGCTGGAATTATCGGTCCTCTTTTGGCTGTTCAAAAAGCTGGACAAGAAGCTCAACAGCTCAAAATCCCGATGATCGCATTAACTCAAAAAAATGATTTTCCTTTGCTGGGAGACTATTTGTTTGCCAATTTTATAACGCCGGAAATGCAGGTAGAAACACTTGGAAGCTATTTGTTTGGTAATCTGGGGATTAAAAAAGTCGCCATTCTTTATCCGGATGAAAAATATGGAAAAAAATATATGAATCTGTTTTGGGATATTGCAGATGAATATGGTGTGCAAGTCGTTGGAGTAGAAACCTATAATGGCAAAGATACGGATTTTAGAAAACCCATTCAAAAGCTTACCGGTGCTTTTTTCCCTTTACCTGAATTTTTGCAACTTCAAGAGAATCTAGATGATCAGGTTGATTCTCAAATAGGTACGGATGCAGAGGATATAGGTTCTCAAATACCCAAGATGCTTACGGTTCGTGAACAAATTGAAGCAGACAGAGAGGACAAAAAAGAAAAAGTTCAAATTGATTTTGAAGCCTTGTTTATTCCGGATTCTCCATCGAAAGTAAAATTAATTCTTCCACAACTTGTATTTAATGATGCCTTAGGTATGTATATTGTCGGAACCAATTTGTGGCATCACCAAAGTTTGTTAAAAGATGCAAAAGGGTATAACAAGCAGGCAGTAATTACAGATGGTTTTTTTGATGGTAGTCGAAACCTGGCAACCGCAAAGTTTACAAAAGCATTTCAAACGTTATTTGGTAACAAACCTAAGTTTCTGGAAGCCATTGCCTATGACACCGCAACTATATTATTTGAAGCGGCGATGAGCGAGGGCGTTGATTCCGGGTTTGCAATAAAGGGTGCTCTTAAAGGTGGCCGTGTATTTGAAGGGGTGACTGGAAGTACCGTTTTTGATGAGAATGGTATTGCCCACAGAGACTTGTTTTTGATGACAATTAAAAAAGGAAAATTTGTAGAGATTAGTCGTTAAAAAAAGAGTCTTGTCCAGTGGCTTCTAAAACAGATTGCCATAGGCGCCCATGGGGGTCCATATTCCTTCTTTTTCCTGCAGAGGCATCCATGGGAACATGAACATAGTGGTTATTCCAATAGCTTACGATAAGCTTTGTTTTTCCTGCCATCCCCGCATGAACTGCTTCCCGGCCCAAAAATCCACAAAAGACAGAATCGTTTGCATTGGCAGGTAAACTTCTAATAATATAGCTGGGATCAATATATTTCAGAGAAATGGGTATATCTTTGGCTTGAAACCATTGTTTTATTTTGTCTTTTAAAAACAAACCAATATCCTGAAGTATGACGTTTCCTGAGGGGTCATACTGTTTGTCTTGTTCATCGAACAGATTTTGTCCGGCACCCTCTGCAACGATAATAACAGCATGTTTTCGTTTGGTGATTCTATTTTCAAGCGCCTGCAAAAAACCGGTTTTTCCGTATAGAAAAAAATCAACTTCGGGTACCAGAACAAAATTTGCATCTTGTTGAGCCAGGGCTGTTGTTGCAGTTAAAAACCCCGAGTGCCTTCCCATCAGTTTGACCAATCCAATTCCATTCGGATAGGCGACAGCTTCGTTGTGGCCGCCCTTGACTGCGAGGGTTGCTACATCAACCGCTGTATCAAACCCAAAAGATCTTGAAACTAGATAAATATCGTTATCAATGGTTTTTGGGATTCCGATGACTGAAATTTTTAATTTTCTTCTTTCGATTTCTTCAGCAATTGCTTTAGATGCCATCAAAGAACCATCTCCACCGACCATAAACAAAATACGTATATTCATACGTTCAAGACAGTCGAGGATTTCGCCGACATCTTGAGTTCCCCTTGATGATCCAAGGATTGACCCCCCGGTATTTTGAATCCCTGAGACAACTTCAGGGTCAAGGGTTACAATATCATGTTCAAATTTCGGGATAAAACCCTGAAGTCCATGACGGATGCCATATATATTTTTAACATGATAAATATGATACAACTCCAGGACAATAGAGCGGATAATATCGTTAAGGCCAGGACACAAGCCACCACACGTGGCTATGGCACATTTAAGTTTAGAAGGATCAAAATATATTTTTTTTCTGGGGCCGGCCTGTTCAAAGCTGATGGCATTGTTCAGATTGGCGTCTAGATGATCCGTTTGAACTTCAACGATAATCTTTGCGTCATCTGATACAAATTTTTTTGAGGGTTCGCCGGGTTTTTGGTGGGTGATTAAAGGAGAGTCAATCTTTGCTTCGCCTAATGTAGGGATGTCTGTACAAAAGTCATACTTTTTCATTTGACCCTCCATTGTATTGGAAGGAGCCTTTTCCCAGAATATCATGCAGATGAAGCAATCCTTCCAGTTTATTCTTCTCATCTACAATGGGCAATACAGTGATTTGATGTTTTTCCATCAAATTCAATGCATCATATAAAAATGATTGTGTATTCAGGGTGTGGGGATTTTTTGACATCATAGAGTCAACACTGGAAGATTCGACGCTGTCCTGGTTATGGGTTACACAATGTCTGATATCACCATCAGTGATGATACCTTTGAGTGTATTTAGTTCATCGACAACAAGTATAGCACCCAGGCTGAAGTTATCCATTTGTTTTAGAGCCTGTTTCATAGAAGAACCGCTCTTGATGCATGGAGTTTGAGATATTTCAAGCATGATTTGCCCAACCCTGCAGGAGAGGCGTTGCCCTAAAACTCCACCAGGATGGGATTTCATAAAGTCTGTTTTATTAAATTTTTTCTGGGAGATCAAGACAACGGCTAAGGCATCGCCCATAGCAAGTTGTGCAGTTGTGCTGGAAGTGGGAGCCAGGTTAAAGGGGCAGGCTTCTTTTTCGACACCGGTATTAATCACAAGGTCGCACAGTTGAGCCATGGTGGATACGGGTTTGCCTGTAAAGCCGGAAAGGGTACATCCGATTTCTTTTATCAAGGGTAAAAGATGATTTAACTCACTGGTTTCGCCACTATTGGAGATCGCAATAAAAACATCTTCTTTGTTAACAATACCAAGATCACCATGCAGGGCCTCTACAGGATGTAAAAAAATTGAATTGGTCCCTGTGCTGACGAGGGTGGCAACTATTTTTTTCCCAATCAAACCTGATTTGCCAATTCCGGAAATGATCACTCGGCCACTGGAATTACAGATTGCTTGAACAAGTTGTTCAAATTGCTCATCAATGTTGCGTGACAGGTTTAAGATGCTTTCGGCTTCTATTTTGAGAACTTCAATGGCTTTATTAATTATCATGGTCAGATTTCTATTATTTTATTGAATGATTAGTGTTATAGCTCTTTATATACAATACTCAAATGCTTTTTCATATAAAAAAATTTTCAACACAAGGTATATTCAAATATTGACAATATTTAGGACTTGTGGTATCTGATCAAGGTTTAGGTCTGATAAAGACTATTTGTTAGCAAATAAAGATTACATGGGAGATAAATAAGCTTCTTTGTAAATTCAAAATAGAGAATTAATAACAGGATTATTATTATGATTTGTACAACAGTTAGGGACGGTGAAGATTGTGTGTTCATGAAAAAAAACGGCTGCAGTTATCTTGATGGTGCCTGTCTTCCCATTATCGATGAATGCAATGGATGTCAGCGAACCTCAGAACAAAAAACCGGTATGTATTGCAAGGCCGCGCCAGATCCATCGTTAAAATGGAAAAACGGAAATTGCAATTGTGCAACCCATGTAAAAACCGTTGAGACAAAAAAGAAACAAAAAATCAACCCAATCAAAGCTTCAAAAAGAATGTAACCTGCATATAAAAGAAAACAGCCTAAATATAACGGTTTTATTTAAACTCTGTGGTTTTGTCTTGATAAAGCTACAGAGTTTTTTTAGGTTTAAATGTTTTTACGTGGTTATTTAGATTAACAGCTTAATTTAAAAGAGTGAATTATGAATCCCATTGCGCAAGAACTTAATACTTGTATTAAAGAGTCCAGCCCGCATATTTTTGATATGTTATCTGATATGGGCAAAGCACTGTTTTTCCCAAAAGGTATTTTGAGCCAAAGTGCAGAAGCCAAGGAAAAAGCGCATAAAATTAATGCGACCATTGGTATTGCCAAAGAAAAAAACAAAGTGCTGAGCCTTTCGTCTGTAACAAAATATATCAAAGATATAGACCCGGATAATTATTTGCCATATGCCCCTTCTTTCGGGCTTATGGAACTTAGAAAACAATGGCAGAAAAGTTTATATATAAAAAATCCATCCCTCAACAATAAAAAGATCAGCTTGCCGGTGGTCACTTCCGGCATAACCCATGGGGTCAGTATTCTGTCCGATATGTGGATTGATAATAACGATGTTATTATCATGCCTGACATGATGTGGGGCAATTACACTATGACTTTTTGTGTTAGAAATAGCGGGCGAATTGTACACTATAAAGCCTATGATGATCAATTGACCTGTTTTAATATTGATTCGTTTGAACAGGTTGTCCGGCAGCAAGCAAAAGAAAACAAAAAGATAGTAACCGTATTGAACTTTCCCCATAATCCAACCGGATATTCACTGAGTGCTGCTGAAGCCCAGAAGGTTGCTGATATCTTGATTGATGTGGCTAAAAATGGAACTAACGTTGTCGCCGCCTGTGATGATGCCTATTTTGGTCTTTTCTTTGAAGAAGAAACCAGTAAAGAATCTATTTTTTCAAAATTGTCCGGTGCAGATCCACATTTGTTGGCGATTAAGTTAGATGGCGCAACAAAAGAAGATTATGTCTGGGGATTTCGAACAGGTTTTGTTACCTATGGAATTTATGGAGACGATGCGAATGTGCTTGAATCATTGGAAAAGAAAACCGCCGGTTGCATTCGGGGAAATATTTCCAACTCGTCTCATTTAAGTCAGACACTGCTCATCAAATCTATGGCAGATGAGAATTATGATGCACTTAAACTTGAGAAGTTTAATCTGCTAAAAAGCCGGGCCTTAAAAATGAAGTCAGTTTTAAAGGACCCAAAATTCAAAGATTATTTTGATATTTATCCGTTCAATTCTGGATATTTTATGTGCATTCGACTCAAAGATGTGAATGCAGAAATGCTACGACTTCATCTTCTTGATAATTATGGGATTGGTTTGATTTCTATTGGAGATAAAAATATACGGGTGGCTTTTTCCTGTCTTGAAGAATCAGATGTCGAAATTTTATTTGATAGCATTTTGAGTGGGATTAATGACCTGAGAAAAGGTTAGATAGATGGGGCTTCAAGAAAAGATCGGTTCTCAGAGTATTGCTGTTGCTGGGAAATGGTTGTTTTATTTTGTCCTTATTGGTGTTATTGCAGGCTGTGGGGCGATAATCTTTCACTATTTATGTGGCCTTGGTATGCATTATTTTCTTGATCTTATTGCCGGGTATAGACCACCATCACCAGCAGGAGAGCACCTTCTTTTGCCCCATACCACGACCCCGTTAAACAGATGGATTCTTCTTTTTCTGCCAGCCGTTGGCGGACTTTTTTCCGGTTGGCTGGTGTATACTTTTGCACCGGAAGCTGAAGGCCATGGTACGGATGCTGCCATCGATGCATATCATCATAAAGGTGGTTTGATTCGAGGCCGGATTCCTTTTATTAAAACAATTGCGTCTACGATTACCCTTACTACGGGCGGTTCTGGGGGCAGGGAAGGCCCGATTGCCCAGATTGGTGCTGGTTTTGGCTCTTTTTTGGCCACCAAATTCAAATTATCTGAAAGAGAAAGAAGAATCATGATGGCTGCCGGGATTGGCGCAGGAGTCGGCTCTATCTTTCGTGCGCCGCTTGCAGGTGCGCTTTTTGCTGCTGAAGTTCTCTATCGTGATCCTGATTTTGAATCTGAAGTTATTATTCCGGCAGGGATTTCCTCGGTTGTTGCCTATTGTACATTCTGTATTGTGTTCGGATGGGGATCATTATTTGACTCTCCGGGTTTTAAATTTCAAAACCCCTTGGAGCTTGGTCCGTATTTGGTTCTTGCTGGAGTTCTTGTCCTTACGGCAATATTGTATATAAAAGTGTTTTACGGTGTGATTGATCTGTTTAAAAAATTGTCTATGCCTAATCATTTAAAACCGGCTTTCGGTGGATTGGTAACGGGGATGATTGGATTTTATTTCCCGTATACCTTGGCATTTGGGTATGGCATTACCCAACAGGCTATTTTCAACCAAGTTGCTATCCCCACATTGATTGCTCTGGCTATTGGTAAAATATTTACGACCTCTTTTTCTATTGGTTCTGGCGGCAGTGGAGGGGTCTTTGGTCCTTCTATTGTTATTGGCGGTGCCATGGGTGGAGCGGTTGGAAAAGTCTTTCATATGATTATCCCATCCATTGTTACATCTCCGGGTTCTTTTGTGATTGTAGGTATGGCCGGTTTTTTTGCTGCAGCTTCCAATACACCGATTTCTACAATCATTTTTATCAGTGAAATGACAAATTCTTATCATTTGTTGTTGCCAAGCCTATTGGTATGTTCCATCTGCTACTTGTTATGTAAAAAATGGACCATTTTTGAAAATCAGGTTAAATCCAGAATTGATTCTCCAGCCCATGCCGGTGAATTTATGATGGATATTCTTCAGACCATCAAACTTCAAAAGTTAGAGCATCTGGTTAAAGAAGTGCAAACTGTGAATGAGGATATGGTATTTAGTGAATTTAAAAAATTTTTTTCCAGTACGAAGCAACATTATTTTCCCGTAATTAATAAGAGCGGGGAATTTATAGGTATTTTTTCTTCCACTGATATCAGGGAAGTTATTTTTACCCTCCATCTTGAAGATCTTGTGGTCATGAAAGATATCATGATTTCAAATATTATTAGTACCACAATTTCAGAAGATCTGAATACGGCACTTTTAAAATTAACGCAGAAAAATATTGATGCTTTGCCTGTGGTTAAAGAAGATGATTCTAAACAACTTATCGGTTTGATTTATCGCCGGGATATTATTTCGTTCTATAATGACCATGTTGGAAAAATTAAAGATCACGTATAATTAACTTGTTTTAAAAACAAGCCATGGGGCGGGGCAGTCGTTCCAGCTTTTGTCCTGTCTTTTTCATCTAATATCTTCACGAACTCTTCATAAGTTAGTTTGTTTAATCCTGCAAGAATGATGGTTCCAATTAAATTTCGGACCATGTATCTTAAAAACCCATTGGCACAGATTTTAAACATAATTCTTTCATGGTCTAATTTATTTATTTGGCAGATAAAAATTTCCCTGATGCTTGAACTTCGTGGGCTGCCGGAATTTTCAAAAGATTTGAAATCAAAAATTCCTATGATGGCATTACAGCAAAGATTCATGAGTTGAATATCTAACTTAGGACGGATATGCCACTGGTAGGATCGGTTTATTGCACAGGGATCGGCACAATTATAAATGATATAATGATACTCTTTTGAAACAGCACTATAACGGGCATGGAATTTTTGAGAAACGACATGGCAGTCTTTGATAACGATGGGATGTTTAACGAAGCTGTTAAATCCTTTTTTTAAATTTTTAGGTAATGTTTTTGTATCGGCACAAAAATTTGCAACCTGGCCGTAAGCGTGAACACCGGCATCAGTTCGGCCGGAGCCATTTATTTTGATTTTTTGATTAAGGATTTTTGATAATGCTTTTTCGATTTCTTCCTGAACGCTTATTTGATTTTTTTGCCGTTGCCATCCAAAGAAGGGTGTACCATCATATTCAATTGTAATTTTATAGTTTTTTTTCATCGTTTGTAAAATGATCTGCCAATTTGTGATTGGCATTTAAGATATCGAAGGATAATATATTGCTGGAATCAGATCCAAGAATTTGAGTATATTTAAGGCATAGTTTTTTATAACTTTTGGCAATTTCAGGCTTAAGATGAAGTCCTTTTATGCTTGGGTAAATAAAGGCTTGTTTTCCCTTTGTTTTACGATCAAGAAGATTTTTCTTTTCTAATGCATTTAAAAAACGACTGATAGTAGAAGGGGTTAAGTGAAGAATTTGGCTTAATTGTTTGGGGCTGATTCCCGGTGAGTCATATACAATAAGCAATAATGACGCGTGGGCCGGTGAAATGTTTAAAGATTTGAATTCATTTTCACCAAGTTTTAGCAGGTATCTTGACAAGGCATTGGTATTAAAAAAAAGGCATCTTTCAAGAAAATTATCAGTATCTTTCATTTTTCCCTCACAATAGTATATGATTGTATGTGCAATTAATATGTTTGTGGTGTAATGTCAACAGACTTTGATTAAAATTATTTTTGTATTCTGTTCAAGGTTAGTGCGGCAAAAGGAATTTTCATGGATAATAAAATTTTAAAAAAAATAGGTCACTTAATTACTCAAACACGGGTAATGACAATAGCAGTTTCCAATGATAACACCCCTTGGGCAGCACCGGTTTATTTTATTTTTATAGATGACATGTTTTTCTTTTTTTCCAGTAAAACATCAAAGCATATTACGAATGGAATTGATCAAAATATGATTGCAGCATCTATTTTTAATGATGCTGATTGTATGGAAGAAATTTATGGTTTGCAGATGTTGGGTCGTATAAAAAAAATTTCTGATATGGCATTGCATTTAAAGGTGATAAAAAAATATGTGGGTAAATTTGATTTTTTAATTCAGGCTTTTGGCACAAAAATCTTGAATAACCCTGATTTTTTTTTAGAAAAATTTAAATCTAATCTATATGGGTTTTCTCCGGGAAAGGTTTTTTTATCTGATAATTCCAGACCACAGGACAAAAGAATATCAATTAATTTGGATCAGGTTAAGAGATGTTTGAAATTATAATATTTACACAATTTAACCCTCAACGTATAATGCGGTTCTTTATTCGAAATAATTAGGAGTTCAATTGTATGAAAGGCTTTCAATATGCTGGCATTTGTGCCGGCATTAAAAAAAATGGACAAAAGGATCTGGGACTTATATATTGCCAGACTCCGGCGGTTGCTGCAGCTCTTTTTACACGGAACAAGGTGGTTGCAGCCCCGGTTGTTCTCGGTAAAGAACAAATTAAAAAAGGACTTTGTCAGGCTGTGCTTGTAAACAGTGGCAATGCCAATTGTTTTACAGGAGAGCAGGGGGTTAAAGATGCCATAGAATGTTCACGCTTAATGGCTGATGTTCTTCATATTTCGGATGACCTGGTCCTGGTTTCATCCACCGGTGTTATCGGTGCCCCATTGCCCATGGATAACTTTAAATCTTCTATTCAAAAGATAAAAGATCAGCTTTCTCCATCTAAAATGACTGATTTTGCCCAGGCGATTTTGACAACGGATACCTGTCAAAAAATTGTTACTCGAACAGGGCAAATATATGGAAAACAATTTACGATTACAGGCATTGCAAAAGGTTCGGGCATGATTCGTCCAGACATGGCAACCATGCTTGCTTATGTTTGCACAGATGTTCAAATTGATGCGCCTGATCTTAATGAACATCTTATTATTGCCAATGAAAAATCTTTTAATAGAATTACGGTGGATGGTGATACCAGTACCAATGATACTTTGTTAGTTCTTGCCAATGGTACATCAGGTGTTTTGATTAATGATGAGAATTCAAAAAAGATCTTTCAACAGATGTTAGATGAAATTTGCCTTGAGCTTGCAAAAATGGTTATAAAAGACGGCGAGGGTGCTACTAAACTGGTTCAGATTGAAGTCAAAGGTGCCAAAACAAACTTGGATGCTTTTAAAGCCTGCGAGGCCATTGCACACTCTAATTTGGTTAAAACTGCTATTTATGGTGAGGATCCAAATTGGGGCAGAATTACTGCGGCCGCCGGTCGATCAGGTGCGGATGTGGTTACCGAAAAAATGGACTTATATTTTGATGACCAGCCACTTGTTTTAAAGGGTTGTTGGTTGGGGCCTGATGCTGAGAAAAAAGCTGCCAAAATCATGCAGGGTGATGAAATCACCCTTACACTTGATCTTAATCTGGGTGAGGGCGAAGATTTTTTCTTTTTTTGTGATTTCAGTGAAAATTATGTGAAAATTAATGCAGATTACAGGTCTTAAAATATGCGGCTTCAAAAATATATGGCCCATGCAGGCGTTTGCTCCAGAAGAAAGGCTGAAGAACATATTTTAAATGGTCGTGTTGCGATTAATAATCAAACCATTACAAAACTGGGTACAATGGTTGATCTTGAAAATGATCAGGTGTTTTTTGATAACCAGTCAGTTGTTTTGAAACAGACTTTAGAAAAAGTGTATATCCTTGTGAATAAACCCAAAGGATATGTCACTTCCTGCTCTCAACAGAATGTTAAAATTATTCTTGATCTCGTAGATGTTGATCAGCGAGTATATCCTGTGGGCAGATTGGATAAAGATTCCCAAGGTCTGGTTTTGCTAATTAATGATGGTCAGCTTCATAATAAATTATCCCATCCATCGTTTAACCATGAAAAAGAGTATATTGTATCTACGGTTCATCCAATATCTGATACTGCTTTAGAGAAGATGGCCAAAGGTGTGATGATAGATAAGATAAAAACTCGTAAAGCTCAAGTTACAAGGTTGTCAAAGTCTAAATTTAACATTGTATTGAAACAGGGGCTTAACCGTCAGATCAGAAAAATGGTTAAAAAAGTTGGTAACAAGGTTGATACGTTGCAACGAATCCGTATGGCAAATATCAACCTTGGTAATTTAAAAAAAGGTCAGTGGCGATATCTTACTGAAAAGGAAATCAAAGAGTTAACTCAGTGATTGTATTCCAATAGATTTTCTTATTTTATCAAGGAAGGGAACAGAAAATTCCCTTGCTTTGAGGGCACCTTTTTTCAATATATCTTCAATCTCTGCAGGGTTTTTACTCAGTTCCATGTATTTTTCTCTGGGTTCTTTTAAGATTTCATTGATATATTCAAATAACTCTACTTTCATGGTTCCCCATGCAATTCCTTCATGATAGCGTTTTTCCATGGCGTTAGTTTCGGATGGTGTTGCAAAAGCCTTGTAGATAGAAAAGAGAGTGCATGTTTGAGGGTCTTTAGGCTCATCTGGCCCCAATGAATTGGTTTGGATTTTCATAATCATCTTTCTGAATCGTTTTTCAGTGTCAAACAAGGGAATATAGTTATTGTAGCTTTTGCTCATTTTTCTGCCATCAAGGCCGGATAGAACAGAAGAGTCTTCATCCACTACAACTTCGGGAAGAATGAATAGCTTTTTGTATATGTGATTGAAACGGGCGGCGATATCTCTTGTCATTTCGAGATGTTGAATTTGATCTTTGCCTACAGGGACTTTTCTTGCGTTAAACATTAAAATATCTGCAGCCATAAGAATCGGATAGGAAAAAAGACCCATATTAATACCTTTGTCCTGGTCTTTTTGATTTTGATCCTGGTTATCTGCAACGCCAGCTTTATATGCATGGGCCCGATTCATGAGACCTTTGGCTGTTAATGTGGTCAGAATCCATGTAAGTTCCGGTATTTCCGGGATGTCAGATTGCCGATAAAATACACAGTTATCATAATCCAATCCGAGAGCAATCCATCCCGCAGCTATTTCTAGAGCGGATTGTGTTCGAAGTTTTGGGTCATAATTTTTAATCAAAGAGTGATAGTCTGCTAGAAAATAATAAGATGTCAGGGCACTGTTTTTACTGGTTTCTACTGCCGGGCGAATGGCACCTACGTAATTTCCAAGATGAGGGGTACCACTGGTGGTAATTCCGGTTAAAAAATCTGCATTTTTCATATGATAGCTTTCCAAAATAATTAATTTTTAAATAAAGTTGGGAGTAACAAAAACTTATGATTTAATCAATAAGTTTGTTTTTTGAGGCAAGCTTGGTGGCAAATGCAATTTCTTTTTTCTTTGTGTTTAACTTGCCGTCCAGTTTTTCATTTAAAATATTGTGGAGTATAGATGTATAAACAGGACCGGGTTTTATACCGATGGCTAATAAATCCCGTCCCTTGATCAGTGGTTTTATTTCACGCTGGTGCGTGTAAAAATTTGAAATGGCTTTTTTGGTATCTTCATCATTTGTTAAAGCCATCATATAAAGAATGAATTCAGTTTTAAAATTAATTAGCGCCCAATAAATATCTTGCTGAGTATAATTGGGGGTGTTTTCAATGATTGAAACCTGTTTTTCTGCCCGATATCTTTTATCAATGAGAATATCCCTTTCTTTTACCGGAATATTAAGGCGGTCACAGATTTGTTGACATACAGCAAATGAACATCGGTTTAAGATGGCCATAAAATAAACTGACCATCTGGGATATTGCTGATTTACATATAGAAGGTCGTGCCAGGAAAGTATTTTATTAACCGATTCAAGTAGATGGTATGTATTGGGGATAATTTCAAGTTTTTTATGAATAATTTTTTCAAGACCATATTCCTGGAGGGTTCTAATGGCAGGGATTGGATTTTCTTCCTCAAAAATCTGTTTGAGTTCTGACAAGACTCTAAGACCGCTTAAATTTTTGAAACAATCAATTTTAATGGCATTTTTAATCAAGTTGGATGTTACTTTTCCAATTTTAAAGCCAAATCGATTTGAAAATTTAATGGCCCTGAAAATTCGGGTGGGATCTTCAACAAAACTAAGATTATGGATGATCCTGATGGTTTTATCTTTTAAATCTCTATTGGCTCCAAAATAATCTGTCATACTGCCAAAGTTATCTGGATTGATGCTGATAGCTAAGGTATTAATTGTAAAATCTCTTCTGGCTAAATCAAATTTGATAGAGCTTTTTTCCACAATGGGAAGGGCGGCGGGAGTTTTATAATATTCAAGTCTTGCTGAAGCCACATCAATTTTAAATCCATCTGGATAAACAATAACGGCGGTGCCAAATTTTTTATAGGTGTTGATTCTACACCCTTCTTTTTTCGCATACATTTTCGCAAATTTTATTCCATCGCCTTCCACCACAATGTCAATATCATCGTTTGGGCGATCTAATAATAGATCTCTTACAAACCCACCAACTACGTACATATTAAACCCAAGCGAGTGTCCTGTTTGTCCAATATTCTGAATCAATAGTTTAATATGAGTGTCTAATCGTTGGTCCAGTATGTTTCCAACCTGCCGAATTTTTGCATTGCGACTGATCCCAAGTTCTGTGTCATCTTTTTTGAAATTTTTGTTGTGCTGTACGATGTAATTAAGAAGATCGGTCCGGGTGATGACACCTTTTATATTACCTTGATCAATTACTGGAAGAATTTTATTTTTATTTTCTATAATAATATTTTCAATTTGTGAAATATCTGCATCTAATGAGACCTGGCTTCCTTCAGAATTCATATATTCTTTTACGGGCTGGCTCGCCAATTTGTGGAACATGCTTTTTTCTATTATCTGTCGAGAAATATATCCATGATAACGGTTGTTTTTTTTGTCTACGACCAACAACGTGCTGATATTGTAGCGTGTCATCATACTGCTTGCTTTCTTACAGGTAGCCGATGGTTCAATCGTAATTGCTGGCGACGACATTAAATTTTTAGCAAGCTGAGTGCTGATGATTTTTTTTTGAAGTTGTTGGACCAATGTTATCTCAACTTGAGCCAGGGTTTGATTGTCGACTTTAGCAGAGGCTGCATATGAATGTCCGCCACCACCAAATGATGACAGTATGTTGCCAACATCGACTTGAGGAAGTTGATTCCTAGCAATGATATGTATTTTATTGCCCATCAATACAATGGCGAAAAAAATATTCAAGTTTTCCATTCGGACAACTTTTTGTACAATGGAAGCAAGATCTGTAATATATGAAGGCGAAGAAATCACCGACATGTGAACATCCATTCCATTAATTTTATGTACGGTCATTTCATTTAATAATTCATTAAGCCATGTCACTTGCTCAGATTT
>JAWSVH010000009.1:0-61532 GCA_033852015.1 Desulfobacula sp. | reverse complement strand
TATCCGCCAGCATGATGTTCATTCCCTGCTGTGCCAGCATTCGGGCGACATGGAATCCAATGCCTTCTGCACCACCGGTTATAAAAGCGGTCTTTCCTTTAAAATCTTTCATGGTATATCCTTTTTATGTTCTCTATATAAATATGATATTTGTCTGACTGCCAGAGTGATACCCGCAGTGTTTGAGCTGCCAGAAAGTCATTCTTCTAATTTATTTAGAATTAGGATAGGAAGGACCTTTTTGTCAAGGAAAGATCAATATATTAACGCTGTTAACAAAAACCTAAGGCTATGTTTTTTGTTAAACAAGCTAAACGGTGTTATTCTCTTTTTGAAAAGCATGGTAATCCGCTGTCTTGGCCAAGGCTGACAGCGCTTGATCTAACCCTTGATATGAGGGTATCTTGGCTTTGCGAAGAATTTTTTCCAGGCGGATACGAGCTTCATTTATACCGGGTTTGGGTTGATATTGTCTCCAGGCCACAACCAGAGGTTTTCCATTAAGATGTTGTCGAGCTTCTTTTGCAAGATATTCTCCGATTGTATCAACATATTCACCTTCATTCATTCCGTAAATCCAGTCTAGATGCAAAGAGAGGATGAACATATTTAAATAAGGTTCAGCAGCCAGCAATTGCAGCGTTGGGCCCATCAGGTTGAGCCGCATCACAACGATATGGGCATCAATTGGATTTTTGATCATATTTCCGGCAGGCGGAATATATTCTCTGAGTTTTTCCATGACTTCTGGTGTGAGCGGCGGCATTTGAAGCCCGGTTCTGGCACAACTATCTGCAGCAGCAACGCCAATTCCTCCACCGGTTCCTAAAATAGCGACACCCCGTCCTTTGACTGGGGGAAGGTGGTGCAATGCCATAATGGTCTGGGCCATTTCATCAAGGGATTCCACAGGAACAGCACCGGATTGTTTAAAAAACCCTTTCCATATTTTTTCTCCACCGGCAAGCGATCCGGTGTGAGAGGCCACGGTACGCGCTCCGGATTCTGTCAGGCCGCCTTTTAAAATGACCACAGGTTTTTTTGGGTTGATTCTGGTGACTTGATCTAACAGTTTTCGTCCATCTTTGACACCTTCTAAATACATGGCAATAATTTGGGTGTCTTTATCCGAGGCCAGGTATTCCAGAAAATCTGTGCTGTCCATGGTGGCAGCATTTCCAAAACTGATTATTTTACTGAAAAACAAACCAAAACGCGTATTGGCAAGGTGTGCAAAATCCTGGGCATTTCCGCCGCTCTGGCTTATCATGGCGACTGGACCGCTTATTTTGGAAGCCATTTTCCATGTCAGTGTTTTAGATGCCGGAACATGAATACCCATACAGTTTGGGCCAATAACATTTAAATTACCTTTTTTAATGATGGCCTTGATTTCTTTTTGGAGTCTGATGCCCTCTTTTTCTCCAGCTTCAGCAAATCCAGATGTAAAAATATGAATATTTTTGCACCCAGTGGCAATGCACTCTTCTAAGGCATCAGGCACCCGGTTGGCAGTGATGGAAAGAATGACCAGGTCGACAGCTTCCGGCAATGCTTTGAGGCTTGGATAGGATTTGACCCCGTCTATATCTTTTGTCTGTGGATTAATGGGATATAATCTTCCTGCATACCCATAGTCTCGCATGCACCTGTAGATACCAGGATAGGGTCCGAGAGGTGTTCTCGGAACACCAATAACCGCTATGGATTCTGGATACATCATTGTTTGCAGATCTGTATTTAATTGTTTTAAAGCCGTTTCTTGATTGATGTCGATCTTGCAGGCTTTGGCCGGGTTCTCATTCAAGATGACAAGCCCGTCCACGGCAGTCACTTTTCCATCTTCAGAAATGATTAAAGGATTAATATCCACTTCTTTGATATCAGGATGGTCCATACCCAGCTTAGATAGTCCTACCAGAACGTTTGCCATCTGTGTTTTGTCCACACCGCTTTCTCCACGAAAATCTCCCAGCAGCTTATGAGTGATAAGATCATCCATCATTTGCAGTGCCTGTTTTTCATTTATTGGAGCAATTCGGAAGACCACGTCGTTTAAGGCCTCGGCAAAGATACCGCCCAGCCCGAACATGACCACCGGGCCAAATTGAGAATCCTGGATTAGTCCTGCGACAAACTCACGACGGCCGGTTACCATGGGTTGAATAAGACAGCCTTCCCATGCTGTGCCACAGGCTGTTTTTACGTGTTCAAATGCTTTGCAAACCTGTTCTTTGGATTGAAGGTTAACTTTTACAATTCCCATTTCTGTTTTGTGGGTCAATTTGCTGCCCAGACCCTTAAGTACGACAGGAAATCCAACTTTTCCAGCAGCATATGCTGCCTGGGTTTCATTGGTAACAACTATTTCCTGGACAACAGGGATGCCGTATTGGGCAATGATTTGTTTTGACTGAACTTCATTGAGGGACAGGCTCTTGATATCACGACTATGCGCAATTAATTCATCTATTTTTAATGTCTTTTTCAATATTTAAACCTTTTAGATTGCTTGTTAGGATCTTTATTTTTAGAGTAATCAAGATGGTAACAATGCCGATGGCTTGTGTCAACAAATAAAACGAACGCTCGCTCTTTTTTTATATCAAAGAATTAATCAAAAGTGATACCGGTTAATTCTTCAGAAATCGTCCACAGTTTTTGAGCAATGGCGTCATCTTTTGACCTATAATTGGACATTACTTTTTTGGGATATCCGCGGGCTTCGAAAAAGCCATCAGGGCCATAAAAATCGCCTGATTTTACATGGTCTTCACAAGCTGCACAAAGTGTGGGTAAGGCGCCCATTTTTGCTGACTGGGCAAAGAGAGAGTTTAAATTGATAAACAAGCCGGTATGGCGTTGGAGTTGGGTAGCGCTCCAGCCCGGATGTGATGCGGCGACAATGACCTTAGGGGCAATGGTTTCAAGTTTTTTTGCAAGGGCAAAGGTAAAATAGAGATTGGCGATTTTGCTGTCCCCGTAGGCTTGCCATTTGCTGTATATTCTGTTGGCCCAGTTCAGATCTTCCAAGTTGATATTGCCAATCTTATGAGCCATGCTGGATACATTAACAATACGGCTGTCCAATGTGGATTTAATCAGTGAGATTAGCTGTCCGGTCAAGGCAAAATGGCCCAGGTGGTTGGTGCCCATTTGCAGCTCAAACCCATCTTTTGTTTTTTCAAAGGGCGGTATCATCACTCCGGCGTTGTTGATTAAAAGATCCAGGCGCTGGTACTGATCTTTAAATGCTTTTGCAAAGGTATGAATCGATGACAGATCGGCAAGATCAAGGTGCATGGTAAAAATGGCTGCCCCAGGTAATTGGGTTTTGATCTGTTCGATTGCCGCGTTTCCTTTCTCCATATTTCTAACCGCCAATATCACGGTTGCATTTTTACTGGCCAATGCCAGGGCGGTTTCAAATCCAAGGCCGCTTGCGCCACCGGTGACAATGGCTATTTTATCGGATTGGTCTTTGATTTGTCGGGAGGTCCATTTTGAATGTAGCATATTTAATTCTCCAGTTTTTTATCTGCCATATTTTTGGGATTTAAAGCTGTTTGCCACCAGTCGCTGCCATAAGGAATGCTGTTGTATTCCACGGTTTGGCCGGCCATGGGGGTCGCTATCTGAATATGATTGGCTGTTGCTGCTTTTTTGAGTCGTTGCATGGGCTCATACCACGGATGTAATGAAAGGTTAAACGTTCCCCAGTGAATGGGGTGTAGGGTTTTTCCTTTAAGATCAATGTGGGCCTGAACGGTTTCTTCTGGAAACATGTGCACACCTCGCCATAATTTGTTATAGGCACCGCATTCTAAAAAGGTCATATCAAAAGGTCCAAATTTGTCCCCGATTTTTTTGAAGCCGTTAAAAAAACCTGAGTCTCCACTGAAAAATAGTTTGTATTCGGGTGTTTGGATTACCCAGGAAGACCACAGAGTTTTATTTCGGTCGTTAATCCCTCTGCCGGAGAAATGCTGGGCGGGTGTGGAAGTGATTGTCAGTTGGTTATCAAATTTATAATTTTCCCACCAGTCAAGTTCAGTGATTTTGTTTTCTGGTATTCCCCATGATACAAGCCTTTTACCCACGGCAAGGGGTACGATAAAAGCCTTTGTCATCGGGGCAAGGCGTTGGATCGTATCTTTGTTTAAATGGTCATAGTGATCGTGGGATATAATAATTAAATCAATATCGGTCAGTTGTTCGGGTACAATAGGGTACTCTTTGTTGAAACGTTTGGGGCCGACAAAGGAAACTTTTTTTTCAAATACTGGGTCGGTAATGATTTTGTATTGTCCAATACGGATCAGTAGACTTGAATGTCCCAACCAAGTGCTGCTTAGCGTATCTTTTTGTGGTGTGTTAAAATAAGATAGATTTACTTCCTGCATGGGCAAGGGATCTGTGGGTGTCTGGTTGTTTTTTTTAAAGATAAATTGCCAGGTAGATGTAATATAATCTTTGGTGGTCATGGTCAGCGCTTTGATTCCTCCTGAAAATTTTTGGTTCTCAAATTGTGGGGAAGAGGTGATGCGGTCGCTATAAAAAGTGGTTTTGGCAGCACAGCCTTTGTTTATAAACGGCATGGCAAGGACTCCTGTACATATTATCAATGATATAATTATTTTTTTCATATCTTTGAAAGATCTTTATGGGGTTTAAAGTGAATATTCATTTATTTATATGTTAAATTTTTTATCGTTTTATGGCATCCCAGGCAAGTGTAAACGAGGTTTCTATATTCTCTTTGGTTATTTCAAAATCCTTGCACAATCGTTTATTTGCAAGGGCGATGATAGGGAAGAAAATAAAAGCAATCAGGATATCAAAATGAACATTTTTAATGATTTTTTGTTCTATGCCTTTTAATAAGATAGTGATCACAGGATCGAAATATTGTTCAATCTGTTCTCTATCTATAAGGGCTTCGTAGGGAGAATTGGAAAACTGTTCTGTGTATTGGTAATAATCAGGGTGCTGGTTAATATACTTAAACATATTGAACCAGACCTTTTTAAAAATATCCCGAATAGGCAGGCCGTCATCAAAATCTTCTTGTAAAGCCTTCCCGATATTTTGTTTGATTTTAATATAGGTTGAGACCAGCAGCTCTTCTTTGTTTTTATGATAAATATATATGGTTGCAGGCGAGATGTCGGCCTCTTTTGCAATTTTGGCAACAGAACTGGATGCAAAACCGATTTCATTAACCAGCTTAACGGTGGCTTCAAATAAAGCCTCTTGCTTTATGTCGTCCTTGATTCGCATAATTTCTAAAATAAACGATCATTCACTTATTGTCAAGGGTTGGTCCTCCATTTTTGTTACGCTTTATTTCTCCCATAAATCACCTTCATATCAGGGAGTTCATTACAATAATAATGAATCCAGAGATAAAGATGGTTAAATAATGCAACGATTAAAGCTGCCTTGGATAATAATAGTAATCCCGTTAAGTAGAGAACCATGAGGCCATAAAGGTACATCCCATTGAATGACTAAGTTATGTCGAGAATAATGACACATTTATTGTTAAAAGTACTATTTCTACTGTGACGACACAAGCTGCTGATATCCCATCTGGTTCCTAAGTGTTTTATTTTAATTTATAAAAACCTAAAAACCTTTTTTATGCCTGTAAAGATCAATAGAAAACTCTCATAATATTTGATGTTGTGAATTGCGCAATACTTCTTGTACAATACCAATTATACTAATTATGAAAAAGGCATGTTATGGATAAAGATCAATTGAAAAAGTATCGGTATTTTTTAAAAGACACTATCAGAAAAAAAATTGCTTTTAAATTTACGGATCAGAATCAAGGTGTTCCGGCACCACCGATTGAAAAGCCCTGCCCGGTTGATTCGGATCGGATTGATCTTCCCGGGCCAAAAATGTGGAAACAGATTGCACCAACAGATTTGAATGCTGCAATCGGCAATAGACAAAGCCATCGCGTATATCTTAAAAAAAGTCTTTCTTTAGAGGAATTGGCTTATCTTTTATGGTGTACCCAGGGTATGCGGGGAGAAATTACCCAGGGTCATGCCTATCGAAATGTCCCTTCTGCAGGGTGTCGTCATGCCCTTGAGACATACCTGGCAATATTTGATGTAGAAGGTATTACACCTGGGATATATCGATACTTGCCTCTTTCACACCAGTTGGTTTTTGAGTTTTCAGATGAGATGTTGGCCAAAAAAATGACAACAGCTTCTTACGGACAAACCTATCCGGGAAGGTCTGCGGTAACGTTTATATGGGTGGCCATACCTTATCGGATGGAATGGCGTTACGGACTTGCAGCCCACAAAGTCATCTTGCTTGATGCAGGGCATGTGTGTCAGAACCTTTATCTTGCATGCGAGTCAATCGATGCCGGAACCTGTGCCATTGCAGCTTACGATCAAGAAGAGCTGGATGAACTTCTCGGTCTTGATGGTGAAAATGAATTTGCGATTTATATTGCTAGCGTGGGGAAGATTAAGCAATAGTCCTTTTATGGGAGAAATTTAGATCATGCAGCAAAGAATTTTAGTGGTGGAAGACAATATAGAGCTT
Organism: Desulfobacula sp.; assembly: GCA_033852015.1. Taxonomy (GTDB): domain Bacteria; phylum Desulfobacterota; class Desulfobacteria; order Desulfobacterales; family Desulfobacteraceae; genus Desulfobacula. The sequence goes on along the minus strand of JAWSVH010000009.1, from coordinate 54,956 downwards.
GCTCACCTTCTAGAAATCCATTTGGCAGATCAATTCTGGAAAACAGATTGGGTGGCTGATGGTAAAACAGGTTATAAAAAAGCGTTGTCTAGGCAGTATGATTTAATTATTCTCGATATTATGCTGCCGGGCATGGATGGTTTGGAAGTTTGCAAGCAACTGAGAAATAAAAGTATTCACACGCCGATTTTAATGCTGACATCCAAATCATCGGAAATTGACCGGGTTTTAGGTTTAGAATTTGGGGCAGATGACTATGTGACAAAGCCGTTTAGTATTCGGGAGCTTATCGCAAGAATTAAAGCTATCTTCAGGCGAAATGATACATATAAAACCGATGGTTTAAAAGACACTCAAAAAATTTTGACATGTGGAGATCTGATCATTGACCCTGAAAAACGCAAAGTAACCGTCAAAAATCGATTGATTGAATTGACGGCAAAAGAGTATGACTTGCTCCAATATTTTGCACAGCAGCCCGGACGTGTATTTAACCGGGCACAGCTTTTGGATAAGGTTTGGGGATATGGGCATGATGGGTATGAGCATACGGTAAATTCAAATATTAATCGTTTGAGGGCTAAAATTGAACAAAACCCTGCCCAGCCGGAATATATTCTTACGGTCTGGGGCGTTGGATATAAGTTTTCGGAAAAGTAAGACCACAAAAGTAAAAGTGGATCAGTAAAAAAAGGAGCGGATATGTTTAAATCACTGTATTCCCAAATTGCCCTGGGGCTTGCCGGGCTCTTCCTGGTTGTCGGATTGATCTTCATTGGGATTACTGTTTTTTCTACAGATATGTATCAGCAGGAAGTGAATCAAAAGCTTAATGTTAACCTTGCCAGCCAGATTGTAAAAGAGCGATTACTTATGTCAGAGGGCCAAGTCAACCAGGCAGCACTCAAAGAAATCTTCCATATGCTCATGGTGATCAATCCCGGTATAGAGATTTATCTTCTGGATACTCAGGGTAAAATACTAACTTTTTCAGCACCCAAAGGCAGTGTGAAAAGAGATTTCGTAGATATGGTTCCGATTCAAAAGTGGTTGACTCAAAATCCAGAGGCTCCGACATTAGGAGATGATCCTAAAAGTCTGAACAGGAAAAAAGTCTTTTCTGTTGCCCCGATACAGCGGCAGGAAAAACTTGAGGGTTATCTGTATGTAATTCTTGGGGGAGAACAATATGATTCAGTGGTTCAAAAGCTTAAAGGGAGTTATATCCTGCAACTCAGTGCCTGGATGATTGCAGGCGGTTTGTTGTTTGCATTGATAACAGGTCTTGTTTTGTTTGGGGTGCTAACCGGGCGGCTTAAAAAGCTTGCCAATATGGTGGACGCTTTTAAGCGAGGGGACGGGGTGCTTGCATATGATTTATCTTCCGGGCTATCCCATAGTGGCACCGATGAAATTGATCGTTTAAGTTTGACTTTTCAGGAGATGGCAAAGCGGATCGAAACCCAGATGGAAGAATTAAAATCTTCAGACAAGATGCGCCGGGAACTTGTGGCCAATGTTTCCCATGATTTAAGAACACCGCTGGCCACTCTTCAAGGGTATATTGAAACCCTTTTAATTAAGGAGAATCAGTATTCTCAACAGGAACGCAGACAATATCTTGAAATCGCCATACAGCATTGCCAACGGTTGAATACGTTGGTTTCAGAACTTTTGGAACTTGCCCGGCTGGAGTCTGCTAAGGTGAAGATTAATCCGGAACCCTTTAATCTCCAAGAGCTTTGCCAGGATGTGATGCAAAAATTTTTACTGGCAGCAAAAAATAAAAATATTGAGCTTACAACAGAATTTAAAGACCCTATTGGATTTGTGTTGGCTGATATCGCTCTGATTGAGAGAGTATTGGAAAATTTGATTGAAAATGCCATACACTATACTCCCCAAAATGGTAGCGTTGTCATTGTAATTGTGCAGGAAAAGGATATTGTTGTTATAGTTCGTGATACAGGTCCTGGGATTTCAGAGCAAGTTTTGGAACATATTTTTGAACGCTTTAATTATTCCAGGGCAGATAAGAAAAACAGTGAAGGTCATTCTGGCTTGGGCCTTGCCATTGCGCATAAAATAATTGAATTGCATCATCATCATTTGGAAGTTGAAAGTTTGCCCGGTAAAGGCAGTCGTTTTTCTTTTGCCCTTCCCTCCCATGACAATCTTACAAAGAAACCCTAAATCAAGATTGATGATGATCTTGTTATCTTCAACGCGGAGAACGGATTCCTATTTTTTTTGATGGTTTCTATTGTTTTCTTTTTAAGATTCCAATATGTTGTCTAAATTATGGAAACAAACCTATCTGATGCTTCAAAACAGTATAACCAGAAACTGCGGTTAAAGCGGTTATATTGGGGTGGAATAACATATTTTTGTACATTCATTATTGTTATTGGCTATTATGCATTAGGCCTTATTGATCTGGCATATGCGATTAATTTTACGATATCTATCATACTGATTAACATCACTTTTATGGTCATTATTAAAAGTGGAATCAATTTGAAGTTTGAAGATCCCAGTCTGACAGCGATACAGGTCTTTGCTGCTGTTTTACCGTGTGTATACATTATGTATTATGTTTCCGAGCCACAGGCCCGCATGGCATTTTTATTGATGGCAACTGTAGCCATGTTGTTGGGCTCTTTGGCGTTGAATTTAAAGCAGATGTTAAAACTGAGTGTTTTTGTGTTGTTGGCTTATCTTGGGCTGCTGACTGCGCTCTTTTTTTCGGCACCGGAGCGTTTAAATTTAAAAATGGAATCGATCATTGTCTTTTCATACGGCGTGGTGCTGCTTCAGGTCTCTTATCTGGGCAGTTTTATTGCGGGGCTTCGCAACACCCTTCGTCAACGCAATCAAGCCTTAGAAGCAACAATGAATGAACTTCAGGAGTTGGTCAGAAAAGATCCATTAACAAGACTTCCCAATCGTCTTTCCATTATGGAACAGCTTGAAAAAGAACAGGCGAGAACAGAACGACGAAAACCTGAACAAAATCGATTATGCGTATGTATGTTGGATATAGATTTTTTTAAAAAGGTCAATGATACTTATGGTCATCAAATCGGCGATATTGTATTAAAAAATGTTGGATATACACTTATTCGAAATATGCGGCAAGGTGATTTTGTTGGGCGTTTTGGTGGCGAGGAATTCCTTATGATTTTACCGGAATCTACATTAAAAAGTGCCCAGCTTTTAACCGAGCGAATACGTCTGTCAATTTCTGAGATGAGTGTCCCGCAAATTCCAGATCACCCTCCGATAACAGTTTCTATTGGCGTTGCAGTTCATGAAAAAGGCAGTGCAATAGAGGCTACGATCAATATAGCAGACGATGCTTTATACAAAGCAAAAAACAGTGGGCGAAATAAAGTTGTTATATCATCGTAAATCCTGCCTGCTGTCTGTTCTTTATATTTGAAAGATTCAGTTTTGTGATACTCTTGTTATTTTTTTAAAATTTTTTTGTGATTTTTCGTATCTATCATAATAAATAGGAAAGTCAATTTTAAAAAAAAGGAGATAGGGCATGAAAATCAAAATAATAATGATTATATTGAGTCTGGTTACGGTTTTGATTTTTGGTTATCAATCGTTTGCCAAAAATCAAGCTTCCATGGATGCCATGGGTGAGGAGAATAAGCAAATGGATAAAAAACCAATGAAGAATAGCCTTTTAAAGCTTGAAATTGCCACCTTTGCCGGGGGGTGTTTCTGGTGCACAGAGTCGGATTTTGAAAAGGTTAATGGCGTGAAAGACGCTGTGTCCGGATATACCGGTGGGCATAAGATGGATCCCAATTATAATGAAGTATCTGGTGGGGGTACGGGCCATACCGAGGCCATACAGGTTTATTATGATCCGAATGTGGTGACCTATGAAGAACTTTTAGATGTCTTCTGGCGGCATATAGACCCTACAGACCCTGGTGGTCAGTTTGTAGACCGAGGATCGCAATATCGGTCAGAAATTTTTTACCATGATGGGGATCAAAAACAAAAGGCAATGGCCTCAAAGGGGGCTTTGGAAAAATCCATGGTCTTTGATAAACCCGTTGTCACTCCCATTACTGAATTTAAAAAGTTTTACAAAGCAGAAGATTATCACCAGGATTATTATAAAAAAAGTTTGTTCCGATACAAATATTATCGAAATGCTTCCGGAAGAGATCAGTTTTTAAAGCGGACCTGGAAAGGCAAAAAAGACCCAGATAATCAGATGAATATGAAAACTGACAAGATAGATATGAAAGCTGATATGAAAACAGATAAAATGGATAAAAAATCAGAGATGATGATGCCCTGGTCAAAACCCGATGATATGACCATTAAGGAAAAACTGACTCTTTTGCAGTATAAAGTTACCCAGAAAGAAGGAACAGAGCAGCCGTTTAATAATGAATACTGGGATAATAAAAAGCCGGGTATTTATGTGGACATTGTCTCTGGTGAACCACTTTTCAGTTCGACAGATAAATTTAAATCAGGAACTGGGTGGCCAAGCTTTACAAAGCCTTTGGAAACAACTCATGTCATGGAAAAATCAGATAAAAGTCTGTTTATGACCAGAATTGAGGTGAGAAGTAAAAACGCAGATTCTCATTTAGGACATTTGTTTAATGACGGCCCTGAACCCACCGGTTTGCGATATTGTATTAATTCTGCCTCTTTGAGGTTTGTTCCAAAAGAAAAGTTGGAGGCTCAAGGTTATGAAAAATATTTAAGCCTATTTTAAATATTTAAGCCTAGGTAGGTTAAATTAAAAAAGCGCGTTGCTCTTGTTTGAGTAACGCGCTTTTTATTCTTTATTAATAAAATTTACTCTTGGGTTTTAACCGTCTTGATGGATAACTCCTGGAGCTGTGCTGTCGACGGTATCGATGGTGCTTCGGTGAGCATACAGGTGGCTTTTTGTGTTTTTGGAAACGCAATGACGTTTCTGATTGAGTCTTCTTTGCATAAAATCATCATGAGGCGATCCAGACCAAAGGCGATACCACCGTGCGGAGGTGCGCCTGCAGCGAGTGCTTCTAACAAAAATCCAAATTTATCATTGGCTTCAGCCTGGTCAATTCCTAAGCATTCCAGGACTTTTTCTTGAAGATCTGAAGAGTGAATACGGATGCTACCGCCGCCGATTTCAATACCATTAAGTACCAGGTCATAGGCTCTGGACTTTACCGCTAATGGATCGGAAGATAGTTTTTCAACATCTTCTTCAAGGGGGGCAGTAAATGGGTGGTGCAGGGCCTGGTAGCGTTTTTCTGTTTCGTCGTAGTCCATCAGGGGAAATTCGGTTACCCAGGTGAAAGAGAAAGCATCTTCATCAATAAGTCCCTTGCGTCGTGCCAGTTCATTTCTCAGCTGACCCAGTGCCTCATTTGTGATTTTAATCTGGTCTGCCACAAAGAAGATAATATCACCGGGTTCCATATCCAGTCGTTGTTTTAAAGCGTCTTGTTCCTGATCTGTAAAGAACTTGGCAATGGGAGACTGCCAGGAAGCATCTTCTTTAATCTTGATCCAGGCAAGTCCTTTGGCTTTGTAAACGGCCGCAAAATCAGTCAGCTCATCAATCTGTTTTCTAGAGAAAGTTGCACATCCTTTTGCATTAACGGCTTTTACCATGCCACCATTTTTAACAACACTTGCAAAGACTTTAAATCCGGTATCTTTTACCAGGTCAGAGACTTCGCATAATTCCATGCCAAAGCGCAGGTCAGGCCGGTCCAGGCCAAATCGGTCCATGGCTTCATCGTAGGTGATCTGAGGAAAAGGAAGCTTAAGGTCCATATCTAAAACGGCTTTAAATGTTTTGGCGATCATGCCTTCAGCCACGTCCATGATTTGAGTTTCATCTACAAAAGACAGTTCCATATCAATCTGGGTAAATTCAGGTTGACGGTCTGCACGCAGATCCTCGTCTCTGAAGCATTTGACAATCTGGTAATATTTGTCAAAGCCGGATATCATCAGCAATTGTTTAAATAGTTGTGGAGACTGGGGGAGGGCATAAAACTCTCCCGGGTTTACACGGGAAGGAACCAGATAGTCCCTTGCACCCTCTGGCGTGCTTCGGGTTAAAAACGGGGTTTCAATGTCAACAAATCCCTGGTCATTCAGGTAGTTGCGAATGGCTGTGGTCGCAGTATGTCTTGCGATGATATTATTTTTCATTTGGGGGCGTCTTAAATCCAGATACCGGTATTGCAGGCGGATGGATTCAGAAGCTTCTATACGATCTTCGATCTGGAATGCCGGGGTTTTTGCACGTGAAAAGATACAAAGCCCATCGGCCATGACTTCAATGGCACCGGTTTCTCTTTTAGCATTGACCATGTCGTCTGGTCTGGCGATAACCTTTCCTGTTATACCGAGGACATATTCGCTTCTGATTTCCTGGGCTTTTGCATGGGTTTCTTTTGAATTTTCCGGGTTGAAAACAATCTGGGTAATGCCTTCCTTATCCCTTAAGTCAATAAAGATAACTCCGCCATGGTCCCTGCGGTTTTGAACCCAGCCCATCAGGGTTACCTGGGTATCAATATCTGTTGCCCGCAATTGGCTGCAATGGTGCGTTCTGTTCATATCTTTTTGTAAATCAGTCACGTGAGTAGTTCCTTAAAAATTATTTTTTAAATATGTTGGTTAGTTCTGGCATAAGGGTTTCACTGCTGAATGAAACCTGTTCTTTGGTATTCATATCTCTTAAGATAATGGCATCTTGGGTCAATTCGTTTTCTCCGGCAATCAATACATAACGGGCATCAAATTTATTTGCCCGCTTCATGAGGGCTTTTAAGCTTTTACCTCTAAAGTCTATTTCCGTTCGGATACCCGTCTGGTTTAACTGGCAGGACCAGTGGTATCCTTTTTCCATGGCAGCATCTCCCAGGGCAATAATAAACAGGTCTAAAGGTTCTTCTTTGGGGATATCGTCCATTTGTTCCATGATTTCAACCAGGCGATCAAAGCCAATGGCAAAGCCAATGCCGGGAGTTGAAGGGCCACCGACTTCTTTTACCAGGCCGTCATATCGGCCGCCACCGGCGACTGCACTTTGGGCGCCCAGGGCGGTGGTCTGAATTTCCCAGGCCGTTCGTGTATAATAATCCAGGCCGCGTACCAGGGTTTTGTCCACAATGAATTTTACCCCTTGTTCTTTAAGGCTGGTTTTAACCGTATTAAAATGATCTTCACAGCCTTTGCACAAATGATCCAGAGTGGCAGGGGCATCCTTGAGGGCTTCTTTACAGGTTGTGCCTTTGCAGTCCAGGATTCTTAACGGATTTTTATTCATCCGTCTTAAGCAATTTTCACACAAATGATCTTTTTTAGAATTCAGAAAGTCTAAAAGTGCTTTTTGGAAGTCAGGTCGACATTCCGGGCATCCCAGGGAATTGATATGGGCAGATAAATCAGTAAGTCCTAATCGCGCAAATAGTTCATTGAGCATAAAAATCAGCTGGCTGTCAATATAGGCGGATTCAACGCCAAAGACCTCGACATCAATCTGATAAAATTGTCGGTATCTGCCTTTTTGTGGGCGTTCCCGTCGGAACATGGGGCCGATCATGAAAAATTTTCGAACCGGATCAGAAGCATACATCTTGTGTTGAACATAAGACCGGACAATGGACGCTGTGCCTTCGGGCCGCAGCGTCAGCTTCTCTCCTTTGCGGTCGGCAAATGTGTACATCTCTTTTTCTACAATATCAGTGGCTTCGCCAATGCTTCTGGCAAACAATTGCGTTTTTTCAATGATAGGAATCCGGATTTCTTTAAACCCGAAAGCGGTGAATAATTGGGTGGCTTCTTTTTCCACTTTTTGCCAGAGTAGTATCTTTTCCGGCAGTATATCTCTAAACCCTCGTATGGTCTGCATTATATTTTCTTCATTGCTAAAGTTATTATTAAAATTCAAATCAACCGTTATTTATAGATTAAAATCAGACTCTTAGTCAACCGGTAAAATGCGGTTGCTGTAAATACTTAAGTTTTTAAAATTTGGGTAAGAATGAAATATGAGTGTGGGCACTTGATATAATAATGAAAAGAATCTGCATAAATTAAAAATATTTCCTGTAATCATTAAAATGATTGTGGTATAATCCAGACTTCTAAATCTATTTGAGATCATCATTTTTAAAAAGGTAAAATTGGGCCGGTATGAGTGATTTTTTAAATCCATTGCCACAGGTCTTTCAACGTCCTCTTCCGGGTGAAGCCCATGTGGTATGTTGCGGGGATTGCATTGCTTTTACGTTGACTCTGTCCTCTTCTAAGGCGGGAAGAGCCTGGGTGAGGACCAACCTGGGGGCGGCTAAGATTATTCGCCGGGAAATCATTGATCAGGTGGAAAAAAACCAAATCAAGCTTGATGCAGCCTGGTATGATATTGAGATGCCCAAAAAAAATGATGGCACATTCAAAGTTACATTGCCACTTTATGAGACCGGATTTTTCCAGGCCAAATGTTTTTTTATTCCTGACGAAAGCGATACGCCTGTCTGGCCTTCAGGATCAAACACTGTTTTGAATGTTGAGCCTGCCGGTACCTGTTCCTCAAATATAATTTATAATGCTTTTGTTCGTCAGTTTGGTAAGTCTAAAAAAAGTCTGGATCTGAACAAAGAGACGACGACAATGATTGAAACCCTGGATAAACAGGGATATACCGTAATTCCTGAATCTGGAAAATTCAGGGATTTGCAAAAGGAAGTTCCATTTATTTTTTCGCGCCTGGGTTGCAGGGGATTGCATCTGTTACCGATCCATCCAACGCCCACGACCTATGCCCGGATGGGACGTTTTGGCAGTCCCTATGCCGCATTGAATTTTACAGAAGTAGACCCTGCTCTGGCGCAGTTTGATCCGTCTGCAACCCCCTTGGAACAATTTATGGAGCTTGTGGATACAGTTCACCTCCATAATGGGTATTTGATTATGGATATTGCCATCAACCATACTGGCTGGGCTGCAGCGATACATGAAAGGAATCCTGAATGGCTGGAGAGGGGAGAAGACGGAGAAATCACAGCACCCGGCGCATGGGGGGTGGTCTGGGCAGATTTGACAAAACTTGACTATTCAAATATCGATCTGTGGAAATATATGGCAGATATTTTTCTGCTCTGGTGTCACAGAGGAGTGGACGGTTTTCGATGCGATGCCGGATATATGATTCCCGTAAATGCCTGGGAATATATGGTGGCAAAGGTCAGGGAAAAATATCCCGATACCTTGTTTTTTCTTGAAGGCCTTGGCGGACCTGTAAAAACAACACAGGATATCTTGACGCGGGCCAACTTTAACTGGGCCTATTCTGAGCTGTTTCAAAATTATACCCGGGAACAAATCTGTGAGTATCTGCCGTCTGCTTTTGAGACTTCAGAAACCTGCGGGCATTTGATTCATTTTGCAGAAACCCATGATAATAATCGACTGGCATCGGTTTCCCCGGAATATGCAAAGATGAGAACAAGCCTTTGTGCTCTTTTCAGTGTATGTGGCGGGTTTGGTTTCGCCAATGGAGTGGAGTGGTTTGCCAGTCATAAAATCAATGTCCATGAATCTCCTGATCTTAACTGGGGTAGTGAACACAATCAGGTGGATCATATCTTTCATTTGAATTTGATTTTAAAAACACATCCGGCTTTTTTTTCCGGAACCCGGCTTGTGCTGATTGGTCAAAACACCACTCAGTGTCTGGTATTACTGCGTCACAATCCAGACTATAATAAACGACTTTTAATTCTTGTGAATCTGGATTGTGAGACCGCCTTGTCTGCATCATGGGAATCAGAAGATGCGGGTATTTCGCCGTTGTTTTTGTATGATTTGATCACAGGGGGAAAAATTGAGCTTTTGCAGACAAAAGGATTGTGTGAGATTCTTCTTGAACCGGGCAGTGCACTTGTCCTGACTCCTGATCCTGATGATATAGAGCAACTTAAAAAAAACAGTCAGATGAAAAGCCGAATCCCAGCTCAGGTTTTAATGCAGAAATGGAAGGCAAAAGTTTTGTCGGTTTATACTGCTATTAATGGGTTCAGGGATCTGGGTGACATGAATATAGAAACACAAGCCAAGCGTTTTGCAGCAGACCCAGTTGAATTTATTCGTTTTTTAAATCAGGAATCTAAAGAAAGCCGGGTGATTATCTTTGATATTGAAAAAGATTTAAAACGCCAGGTCATGATTCCTCCGGGCTTTTTCCTTTTGATCCGATGCCATGCAGGTTTCCGGGCGGAATTGCTGGATGAATCAACATCACAAAAGGAGTCCAAAGGATATGAAGAAGGGATTTTAACAGCGGATCAAAAGGAATATTTTGCACTTTTTTTGCCCCAGAAAAATAAAAAAACCCATAGAGATTATTGTCTGAATCTGAGGATATTTGAGCCGGAAAACCTCCGGATTGAAAACGCCTCTTTGTTGTATCTGGCACCTTTTGAGACCTTGTTGATGCGATCGGCTTTCACCCGGAAGGAAATAGCTGACAATCCTTTTCTAAAGCTTTTGGGCACAACAAAAAAAGGTGGCATGATGCGGGCAGCAGCTTTCTGGGGAAAGCTTTATAGCCGATATGATGGCCTGCTGGGTGCGAATCTTGATCCCTTTGTGCCGGAGAACCGTTGGATGGTTTTGTCCCGGTATAGAATCTGGGCAGTTTTTCAGGGATATTCAAGAGAATTGTCTCTGGACTGCCTTGAGGCATTCTGGTTTTCCTATGATCATGGCGGGAAATGGCGGTTTAATGTGCCGACCTCTGAGGGGAATTATTATGTTCTGGAGCTTTTTTTAACCATTGATCGAGAGTCAAATCATGTTAGTTTCTCCATACGGAGAATAAAATCACGGCAGCCCAGTGAACATTTTTTAAGCGATGATAAACCGATCACCCTGATTATTCGCCCGGACATTGAAGACAGAAGCTTTCATGAGCCGGTCAAAGCGTTTCAGGGAGCAGAAACGGCGTGGCCTGGGGCTGTTGAGCCTTTTGAGACAGGGTTTTTCTTTTCCCTTTCCCGGGGAAAAACCCTTTACCTCAATCTGTTGAAAGGTAAATTTGTTCATGAGCCGGAATGGCAGTATATGGTTTTTCGCCCACAAGAAGCACAACGGGGTCTGGATAATTGTTCTGATCTTTTCAGTCCCGGATATTTTACAATTTCCTTCAAAGGCGGACAAACTGCATGGCTGGATGCGGCGGTCATTGAAAACAGTCAACGCCATCCAAGAATAAAATTTGTCAAACCCTCCTTGTCTTTTAAGACAGGGATGTCACTTTCAGAGGCCGTTTATAAGGGGTTGGATGCCTTTATCGTGGATCGAGGAAAAAATAAAAGCGTGATTGCCGGTTACCCCTGGTTCCTTGACTGGGGAAGAGACAGTTTGATTTTTTGTAGGAGTTTGATTCAGCTGGGGCGGTTTTCAGACGCTCGGGCGATTTTAAGGCTGTTTGGACAATTTGAAAATAACGGAACGCTTCCCAATATGATTTGTGGTAATGATGCTCAAAATATTGAAACCTCAGATGCGCCGTTGTGGTTTTTTGCCTGCTGTAAAGATCTGATAGAAAAGGAAGAAAACTTAGAGTTTCTGGATGAGGACCTGGGGGGACGGTGTTTGAAACAGGTTCTTTTGTCCATTGCTCACGCTTTGATACAGGGGACCAAAACAGGGGTCAAAGCAGACCCTGAAACGCTGTTGCTTTACAGCCCAGCACATTTTACCTGGATGGATACCAATTATCCCACCGGTACTCCGAGACAGGGATATCCGGTTGAGATCCAGGCACTATGGTATAATGCACTGGTTTTTCTGGCAGTCATTGATCATGATAAATCAGGTGAGTGGCAACGCTTTTCAGAGATAGTTCAAACCGCTGTTGTTGATTTGTTCTGGCAGCCATCAGCGGGTTTTTTTTCCGACTGTCTTCATGCTGATAGCCCTGTGGGTGCAAAAAAAGCTGTGGCAGACGATGCGTTGCGGCCGAATCAGCTGCTATTGATCACCATGGGGGTGATTGATCAACAAGAAATTGCGAAAACGTGTGTTGAAACCTGTATGGAGCTTTTGGTTCCGGGCGCAATCCGCAGCCTTGCTGACAGAAAGCTCGAATATCCCATTCATATCATTTTTAATGATCAAAGATTAAAAGATCCCCATGCGCCTTATTCCGGCAGGTATGAGGGAGATGAGGATACAAAAAGAAAGCCTGCTTATCACAATGGAACTGCCTGGACCTGGCAGTTTCCTGTATTTTGTGATGCCTGGGCGATTGTTTTTGGTAAAAAGAGTTATTCCACATGTCTGGCATGGCTGGGCAGTGTTATTGAATTAATGAGAACCGGTGCCGCTGGATATCTTCCTGAAATTCTTGATGGGGATTTTCCGCACACACCCAGAGGATGTGATGCACAGGCCTGGGGTACCAGTGAAGTGGCCCGGGTGGTGCATAAATTATCTGACTGATATATTGGGAGATCAAAACAAATCATGGAAGAGATGCAGATTTATAAAGTATATCCGGCGATTCCAGAGCCACTGTCTTTTTTGGAAGATTTGTCCAGAAACCTTTGGTGGTGCTGGAGTCAGGAAGCGATTGAGCTTTTTTACAGAATTAATCCTGAACAATGGGAGAAAGTTGGAAAAAACCCAGTGGCTTTTTTATCGCATGTTTCCCAGCGACGGTTTGAAGCATTGTCTAATGATGGTAGTTTTATCGGTCATTTGAATAAAGTAAAAGCAAAATTTGAACATATGTTTTCCGAAGCACCGCAGATTAAGGACTTTAATCTGGATGCAAAAGAGAGTATTGCCTATTTGTCCATGGAATTCGGCCTTCATGAATCTCTTCCCTTTTTCGCAGGCGGCCTTGGTGTACTGGCGGGTGATCATTTAAAAGCCTCTTCCACCATTGGAATTCCTTTAATTGGGATTGGCCTGCTTTTTCGGGAAGGGTATTTTCAGCAGTATCTGGATCACACAGGCTGGCAATTGGAACGCTATCCCATTATTGATGTGTTTGATCTGCCGGTTCAAAAAGTAACAGATAACCAGGGTGCTGATCTGATTATTGAAATTCCCGGTCCCTTAGAGATGATAAGGGCCTGTGTCTGGCAGGTTAACGTGGGTAAAATCCAGTTGATGATGATGGATACAAACTTGCCTGAAAATTCAGAAGAGATAAGAGATATTACTTCAAGGTTGTATGCCAGCCATGAAGAGGTCCGGGTGGCCCAGGAAATCCTTCTGGGCATTGGTGGTATGAAGGTCCTTAAGGCCATGAATATTTTCCCCAGTGTCTGTCACATGAATGAAGGCCATTGTTCATTTGCCGGTCTGGAGAGAATTTCTTTAATTATGGACCGGTATGACCTTGATGTTGACAGCGCCATACAGATTTGTTTGAGAAGTTCTGTTTTTACAACACACACACCGGTTGCAGCGGGTCATGATGAATTTCCAGACGCACTTGTTCGCCCGTACCTTAAGCCCTATTCGGAAAAATTTGGAATTTCTGCACAGACACTTTTGTCCTGGGGAAAATCTCCCGGTATTATAGAAAAGGGGGTTTTTTCCATGTTTGTTTTTGGTGCAAAGGTTTCAGGGTTTATAAATGGCGTCAGCCGGCTGCATGGTCAGGTCGCTCGAAGCATGTGGCAGTCACTTTGGCCTAAGCGGCATGTCGAGGAAATTCCCATTTCCCATGTGACCAATGGAATTCATATCGGTTCTTATATTTCCAGGCAGAAAAATGCCTTGTTTGAACGGTATCTGTCTTCTGACTGGTCTCTTCGTCAGTGGGATTTAAACTTGGTGTCGCGAATTGATAATATTGAGAATTCAGATTTATGGCATGCACATGAACTGGATCGGTCAAACCTGATTCGAAAAAGTCGAAAATTGCTGCTGGACCAGTATGAGCGGCGGAATGCGTCTAGAAATGATCTGGAAGAAGTGGTGGATGCTTTGGATCATCATTGTCTGACGATTTGTTTTGCTCGGCGGTTTGCTACCTATAAACGGGCAGGGCTTCTTTTTAAGGATATTCCTCGTCTGATACGTCTGATTACGGATGTAGATAAGCCGATCCAATTGATTTTTGCAGGAAAAGCTCATCCCAATGATGATGAAGGCAAGGCCATTATTAAAAAAATTGTTGAATTTGCCCGGCGGCATGAAGTTCGTCACCGGGTGGTTTTTCTGGAAAATTATGATATCAACATTGCAAGATATATGGTTCAGGGATGTGACATCTGGCTGAATACCCCTAGAAGGCCTTATGAAGCTTGTGGTACATCCGGGATGAAGGCAGCAGCCAATGGCGGTTTGAATTTGTCTATTCTGGATGGGTGGTGGTGTGAAGGTTTCCGGGAAGACCGGGGGTGGGCTGTGGGAAACGGGGAGGATTACGAAGATCCGGAATATCAGGATGCTGTGGAAAGCCAGGCCTTGTTTAATATTCTTGAAAACGATGTAATTCCGATCTTTTATGATAGAAAAAGAGGCAACTCTCCGGCAAAATGGATTAAAATGATGAAAGAAGCCATGAAAGTGGCAATGACCAATTTTTCAAGTGATCATATGGTACGTGAATATTCTACCCGGTATTATCTGCCCGCAATCAGAAATTTAAGACAGCTTACACAAGATTCTGCCAGCAAGGCCAGGGAGCTTGCCCTGACTCAGTCCCGGCTGAAGACACTTTGGAGTGCTATCTGGTTATTTACCCCTAAAATTACGTCTGTTTCTGATTTTAAGGTGGGAGATACCTTTGATCTTAGTCTGGAGGTGTCTCTGGGAGAATTGACTCCTGAAGAAGTGGAAGTTCAGATTTATCATGGAAAGCTCGGGGGGACAGGCCGGATTGAAGGTCGTCGGCCAGAAACCATGCAGCTGGAAAAAGAATTGGGGTCAGGAAAATACCTGTATGTTTCCACGCTTGTGTGTTCGGATTCCGGTCGGTTTGGATATACGGCACGGGTCATTCCAAGCGGGGATGATATTTTGCGCCATACGCCGGGTCTGGTAACCTGGGCAAATGAAAAGCATTAATCATGGAAAGAGAAAAATGATACAGAAACCCAGAATTTTAATTATTACGCCAGAGGTAACTTATTTGCCGGAGGATATGGGAGATTGTGCAAATTATTCGGCGAAAGCCGGCGGGCTTGCCGATGTGTCTGCAGCTTTAATTTCTGCGCTGTTTGATTTAGGGTGTGACGTTCATGTAGCGTTGCCGGATTATCGTTCTATATATCATAATTATACAACAAAAACGCACAATCAGGAGCTTCAAAAAATACGCAAAAGTCTGGATGAAGAGCGGATTCATCTGGCAGCAGACCGGTCTTTTTATTATCTGGATAATATTTATTCGGGATATTCGGATAAGGATTTGAAGGTCTCTTTAGCATTTCAAAGAGAGGTTATTAATAATATTATTCCCCGGGTGCAGCCGGATATTATTCATTGCAATGACTGGATGACTGGTCTGATTCCCGCCATGGCAAGACAGATCGAAATTCCCTGTTTGTTTACGATTCATAATATTCATACCATGACATCCACCATGGCAGAGGTTGAAGACCGGGGGATTGATGCCGCATCATTCTGGCGGTGGTTGTTTTTTAAAAAACCACCCCATAATTATGAGGAAAGCCGGGACTGGAACCGGGTGGATTTTTTAACTTCCGGGGTGTTTGCAGCACATTATGTAAATACGGTGAGTCCCACTTTTCTTAAAGAGATTGTTGAAGATCGGCATCTGTTTGTTGAGACGTGTCTACAGACAGAGCTGGCCAATAAATATCACTCCGGGTGTGCCACGGGTATTTTAAATGCGCCGGAACCGGATTTTAATCCTGCTGTGGATCAGATGATTTCTGACAACTATGGTCCGAAAAATCATTTAAAAAAAAAGATTTTGAACAAGAAATATCTGCAAAAAATTCTTGATCTGGAAATAGACGAGAAAGCGCCGTTGTTTTTCTGGCCCTCCCGTCTGGATCCGGTTCAGAAGGGGTGTCAGCTTCTGGCGCAGATCATGTATGATCTTGTGTCTGACTATTGGGATGACGGCCTGCAGATCGTATCTGTAGCCAATGGATCGCATCAGAAGCATTTTCATGATATTGTCCGTTTTCATGGTCTTGGCAGACGCATTGCCGTGTGTGGATTTAATGAAACATTATCTCACCAAGCCTTTGCAGCCAGTGATTTTCTGTTCATGCCCTCCTCTTTTGAACCTTGTGGTCTTCCCCAGATGATCGGCCCTATTTACGGTACTCTGCCCATTGTGTTTGATACGGGTGGACTGCATGATACAGTGAAGACCCTGGATTCCGAATCTGATACAGGAAATGGATTTTTATTTAATGTTCATGATGCAAATGGTTTAAGATGGGCGATTGATAAGGCCATGGATTTTTATTCTTTGGTGCCGGATATTCGTGAGAAACAGATTAAACGGATTATGATTGAGAGTGTCCTTGGATTTAACCACAGCCGGTGTGCTGAAAGCTATATTGAATTATATGGAAAAATGCTTCAAAGGCCCTTCCTTGTCTGAGCCCGGGCTGCTCAATGACCCGTATCTGATTCCCTTTGCCGGTGTAATCCGCAAAAGGATTGATGCGGCAAATGCTAAAAAACTGCAAATCCAAAGCGAGGCGGGCACCCTGAAGGCATTTGCTGATTACCATGACGTGTTTGGTATTCATCAACAGGAAAATGAATGGGTGATGCGGGAATGGGCTCCCAATGCAATAGATATTTTTATTTTATGTGACAGAACTTCCTGGCAGAAAAACGAAGATTTTAAGTTTGTCAGGAAAAACGAGGGTATTTTTGAAAAACGGTTTCCTTTAGATACCTTTGCCCATGGAGATCTGTTTCGCCTGAAAATGCTTTGGCCGGGCGGGGAAGGTGACCGGATTCCAACTTCAGCGACCCGGGTGATTCAGGATCCTGATACCCTTATTTTTAATGCACAGATCTGGCAGCCCAAACAAAAATATCAATGGCGAATCCCTGGTTTTAAAGTGCCCCAAAAGCCGCTTCTGATTTACGAAGCCCATATTGGTATGGCCTTGGAAGAAGCCCGATTAGGCACATATACAGAATTTGAACACCATATCCTTCCTAAGATTGCGCATGCAGGATACAATGCTGTTCAATTGATGGCCATACAGGAACATCCGTATTACGGGTCCTTTGGATATCATGTGTCTAATTTCTTTGCCCCGTCATCGCGGTTTGGTACACCAGAAGAGTTTAAAAGCCTTATTGATGCAGCTCACAAGATGGGAATCCGGGTGTTGATCGATATTATTCATTCCCATGGTGTGAAAAATGAAGTGGAAGGGTTGTCATGTTTTGACGGCACCTTGTATCAGTTTTTCCATGACGGGCCCAGAGGAACCCACCGCCTGTGGGATTCCAGGTGCTTTGATTATTCCAAACCCAATGTGATCAAATTTTTATTGTCCAATTTAAAATATTGGATAGAAGAGTTTAAAATAGACGGATTCCGATTTGATGGAATTACGTCCATGCTCTTTGAAAATCACGGGCTTGGGCGGGCATTTACCTGTTATGATGATTATTTTGGATCAGATGTGGATGTGGACGCACTTGTTTATTTAACTCTGGCAAATGATCTGGCGCACGATTTGAACGAACAGGTCATTACCATTGCAGAAGATGTTAGTGGCTACCCCGGGCTTGCCGCACCCATTTCAAAAGGAGGCATCGGGTTTGACTACCGCTTTGCCATGGGAATTGCTGATTTTTGGATCAAACTGCTCAAGGAAGTCAGGGATGAAAACTGGCCTTTGGAAAGACTCTGGTATGAGCTGACCACTCGCAGGTTAGAGGAAAAAACCATTAGTTATGCAGAATGTCATGATCAGGCATTGGTGGGAGATAAAACCTTGATGATGCACTTGATGGGTCCCCATATTTATACAGCCATGAGCCGGACCAGTGATCGCATTGAGACCGCCCGGGCGGTGGCATTGCACAAGATGATCCGTCTGATAACCATTGCCACGGCAAATGCAGGATATCTGAATTTTATGGGCAATGAATTCGGTCATCCTGAATGGGTGGATTTCCCGTCGGAACAAAATCACTTTTCCTATCAATATGCCCGCAGGCAATGGTCTTTGAAATATAATTTGGATTTATATTATTCGAGTTTATTTGAATTTGACCGGCAGATGACAGGCCTTGTTAATGACCAGGCAATGTTTTTAGATCCCGAGGCAAGACTTTTACATATTCATGATGCCGATAAGGTGATTGCCTTTGAGAGAAATCGCCTGGTGTTTGTTTTTAATTTTCACCCAATTGATTCCTATGCGGATTACCGGTTTGAGGTGAAGCCTGGTAAATATCAGATGATACTGAATACTGACGAACAAAAATTTGGTGGTCATGATCGGCTGCTGGCGGATCAGGTTCATTTTACGCTCAATAATCCTGGGTCACATGCCCCGGTCAACCAGATCAGTTTGTATCTGCCTGCACGGACAGGCATGGTTCTACTACCAGTTTGAGCTTTGTGCTTCTAAACTTTTTTGGGGTCTGAGTCTCTTTTCTACCTGAGCTTTTTTAAAGCGAAATTTTGTCAGGCGGTGTATCAATCTGGGGCTGGATATTCCAGATTTCATCAGCATATTCTTTGATGGCCCGGTCGCTTGAAAACATACCGGTTCTGGCGGTGTTCATAAGGGCTTTTACAGCCCAGTCCCGTTTTTCTTTAAAATCTTTCCCAATATTTTCCTGGGCTGTAACGTAAGATTCAAAATCGGCAAAGTGAAGATAATAATCTCCCTGGCTCATCAATAAATTATAAATGGGTCTAAATAAGCCAGGTTCATCTTTACAGAATCGCTGGGATCCAATGGCATTCATCACCCGTTTTAATCGTTCGTCTTTATCATAAAAACTTCTTGGATCATATTGTCCCCGGAGATGTTCCACCTGCTCCACGGTGTTTCCGAAAATATAGATATTGTCATTGCCCACCTGTTCGCTGATTTCGATATTGGCTCCGTCCAGCGTACCGACAGTAAGTGCGCCGTTCATGGCGAATTTCATGTTGCCGGTGCCAGAAGCCTCCATGCCGGCAGTGGAAATCTGCTCGCTGACATCTGCAGCTGGTATGATTTTTTCTGCCAGGGTGACCCGGTAATCCGGAAGAAAGACGACTTTTAACACCTGACTTGCGACAGGGTCTGTGTTTACTACCTTGCCAACAGAATGAATCAGTTTGATAATTAGTTTGGCTGTGTGATATCCGGGTGCTGCTTTGCCGGAAAAGATAAAGGTTCTGGGGTGACCGATATCCAGGCTGTCTTCTTTTACAGAAAGGTAAAGGTGGACGATGTGTAGGACATTGAGCAGCTGCCGCTTGTATTCATGAATTCGTTTGGCATGGATATCAAAAATAGAGGTTGGGTCTACGGTTTCAAAAACCGTGGTTTTAATGACACGTGCCAGGGCTTCTTTATTGTCCTGTTTGATTTTCATAAACTGTTCAAGGAAACCAGGGTCATCTTGGAAAGCTTCCAGTTCCCATATTCGTTCCAGGTCTTTAATCCACCGGATACCAATGGCGTCACAGATCAGCCCGGTTAATCCGGGGTTGCACCCCACCAGCCAGCGCCTGGGGGTTACACCATTGGTTTTGTTATTGAACTTTTCCGGCCATAGGTTGTAGAATTCAGGAACCAGCTTGCTTTTTACCAGTTCGGAATGGACCCTTGCAACCCCGTTGACCGAATGACTGCCGATGATTGCCAGGTTGGCCATGCGCACATGTTTGTTTGTGCCTTCCTGGATAATAGACATCTTGGCGATCATGGGCGCAGCACTCTTCTTGCCAAATTTTTCTTCCAGGGATTCGATAAAGCGTTGATTGATTTCATAAATAATCTGCATGTGTCGCGGAACCACTTTTTGAACAATGGATATCGGCCAGGTTTCCAATGCTTCCGGCAGCAGTGTGTGGTTAGTATAGCCAAGTGTTTTAACGGTAATGTCCCAGGCCTTTTCCCATTCCAGTTCGTTTTCATCCACTAAAATCCGCATCAGTTCAGCCACAGTCAGGGCGGGATGGGTATCGTTGAGCTGAATGGCCACTTGTTCATGAAATTTGTCAAAGGTATCATTGGTTTTCTGGTAGATTCTAACGATATCCCTGACTGAACAGGCCACAAGAAAATATTCCTGAACCAGCCGCAGCTCTTTGCCCATATCTTTTGAATCTGATGGATAGAGGATTTTTGAGATGGTCTGAGATCGGATCTGGCGTTCGACGGCTTTTACATAATCGCCGTCATTGAAAATTTTTATATCAAAATCTTCCGATGCCCAGGCAGAAAACAGTCTGAGCCGGTTGGCGGTGCGTCCGCCATATCCGGCCACAAGGAGGTCGTGGGGTCTGCCGATGATCAGTTTCCATTTTGTCCACATGGGATTGTATTCGCCCTTTAAATCTTCGCTGGCTTCAATTTTACCATAGATAGGGATCATATATCGATGATCGGGTTTGCGGATCAGCCAGGGAGAGGAGTGATTGGGCCAATAATCTGGTTTTTCCTGTTGATATCCGTTCACAATCACTTGTTTGAACAGTCCGAAATCGTAATTGATACCGTACCCAAAGCCTGGCATGTCAAGGGTGGCAAGAGAGTCCAGATAACATGCTGCCAGTCTTCCTAAACCCCCGTTTCCCAGTGCAGGGTCGTGTTCTTCATCCACCAGCTCAGCCAGGTCATAACCCAGTTTTTTTAAAAAACGGGCACAGGAATCGTAAATTCCCAGATTTGACAGGTTGTTGGACAGTAGTCTTCCGATTAGAAATTCCATGGACAGGTAACTTAATCGTTTTGCATTGTTTTTCCGGTAACGGTCATTGGTTTCAAAGCTGATATCCATTAGATATTTTCCCACAGCAAAGGATATCGCATTGAGTAAATCTTGTTGACTGGCGTCTTCAATTCTTGTTCCCAGGCGATATTTTATATACTCATGAAAGGATGTTTCAAAACTGCTAAAATCAAAATAGGGCATGGTTCCCTCATTTTAAACGGTTTTTTATTGATAGCGACAGTATGAACTTTATGATCAGATTATATCAGGTTTGAATATACCGAATAATTATTAAAAATACAAACAGATTGCCGGGTCTATGTGAATATGGCTTTGATTATTTCAGGATCAAACCAGAGGTTATCAGTCTCTTCGTATAAAGACTCCATACGGGTCTGGACATCTAATCGTATTTTTTCAAAGTTATCGGCGCTGATGTCTGCAGGGACATGGATGGGTTTTCCAAAGCGAATTATTACTTTGGAAAATGGCTTTGGTACCATGAATTTATCCCAGCTTTTGTTGAACGTCCATTTGTGCTGACCAGAAATAATAGTGGGTACAATAGAGAGGTTTGCTGCCTGGGCGATTCTTAAAAGGCCGGGCTTGATAGCACCAAAGGGACCTTGAGGACCGTCTACAATATGACCGACTTTATAGTTGGATTGGGCCAGTTCTTTGACTTTTTCCAGGGCCTCTTTGCCTCCCCGGGATGATGATCCCCGAACCGGATACCAGCCCAGAAGGCTTGCCACTCTGGCAGCCATTTCACCATCCAGACTTTTGCTAATGATTACGGAAATGGGTTTTCGACTTGAAAAAAAAGTGACGCCCGGAAAAAAACGTTGATGCCATGAAGCATAGATCAGGCTGCCTTTGGCATCTAAAAGATCTTTTTCATTTTCTTGGTCCACCAGTTTGAGCCGGTAAGTCATGGAAATTAACCGGACAAAAATTAGCCCTCCATACGGCAGGATATATTTATACAAAAGGTGTTTAAAATAACGTTTGATTGTTTAAGACCCTATTTTCTGATTTTTACTGAATTTGCGTGGGCACCCAATCCTTCTGTTTCGGCTAATCGAATGACATCGTCAGCTTCTTTTTTGAAGGCAGATTCTGAATAGTGAATCAAACTGGTCTTTTTTGTAAAATTTTCTACGCTTAAAGCTGAAGAAAATCGTGCTGTTCCGGCTGTGGGCAGGACATGGTTGGGGCCTGCAATGTAATCTCCCATGGGTTCTGGAGTATATGGTCCAAGAAACAGGGCGCCGGCATTTTGTACCCGATCAATATAACTGAAAGGGTCTTTTACGATGAGTTCAAGGTGTTCCGGTGCCAGGCGGTTGGACAGTTCTATACCGGTTTCAATGTCGGGTACTAACATTATGGCGCCAAAATTATCTATGGATTTTTGAGCGATATCTTTTCTGGATAATTCTTGGATCTGTTTTTCCAGAGCAGCAACCGTAGCGGTTGCTACCTTTTTAGAATCGGTTACCAGGATGGACGATGCCATGATATCGTGTTCCGCCTGGGAGAGAAGATCAGCTGCCAGAAAGTTGGGATCGGCATCTTTATCGGCAATGATGAGTATTTCACTGGGACCTGCGATCATATCAATTCCCACAGAACCTGAAACAATTTTTTTGGCCAGGGTGACATAGACATTTCCCGGGCCCACAATCACGTCTACTTTGGGCACCGTCTGGGTGCCGTAAGCAAGGGCTGCAATGGCCCAGGCGCTTCCAGCCTTGAACACAGATGTTATACCAATCTTTTGGGCAGCAGCCAGAATATGCGGATTGATCCGGCCATCTTCCATGGGTGGGGTCATAAGGTTTATTGAGTGTACGCCTGCTACTTTGGCAGGAATGCCGCCCATGAGTACGGAGGAGACCAGGGGCGTTTTGCCGCCTTTTGCACCCGGAGCATAAATCCCTGCAGCGTTTACAGGTCTGACTAACTGCCCGACCATGACTCCGTTTCTCGGGGTGTCGATCCATGAGTTCTGGGTTTGTTTTAAATGATAGTATTCAAGCTGGCTAATGGACCGGTCAAGGGAGGCTAAAAATTTACCATCCACTTCTTTTAATGCTGCATCAAATTCTTTTGGGGTAACTTTTAAGGATTCAATGGTTACGTTTTTAGAATCAAATTTATTGGTGTATGCCACAAGGGCAGCATCCCCTCGGGTTTTGACATCTTCAAGATAGGTTTCAACGGTGGCCTGGTCTTCTTTTGAAAAACCTAAACCACGATCAATGGTGGCTTGAACTCTTTTTTCTGCATCTGCGGAAGGATATTGAAATATTTTCATATATTTTATTTTCCTAAAAATCAGGCAAGGCTGCCGGACTCTGATAATTCCATCAGGCCGTCAAGGTCCTTAATTACAATGGTTTTGGTTTGTACATCTATATAAGATGCTGTCATCATTTTTTTTAATATTCTTGATACGGTTTCTGGAGTGGTGCCAATCAGGTTTGACAATTGTGCTTTTGAAATGGGAAGGGTGACCTGGGTTTTATTATCTTGTTCTTTTGAAAGGGTGAGAATATAGGCAGCAAGTCTTGCCGGAACTTCTTTTAGGCTTAAATTTTCAATCTGCACAGTGAAATCTCTAAGCCGCATAGACAGATCAGCCAGAAGATTAAGAGCCAACCCTGGTGTTTGGGTGATCAGGTCTACAAATTTATGGCGGGGGAGAAAAATAATTTTGGATTTTTCAAGTGCCATGGAAGAAGCCGGGAAATTCTTACCTTCAAAAACAGGGACTTCTCCAAAAGCATTTCCGGGACCATAAATGTGAAGGATATGTTCTTTGCCCTCAAAAGAGAGTTTAAATACTTTTATTTTGCCTTTTTCCACCATGTAAAAGCCATTGGCCACATCCCTTTCATGAAATATTATTTCTCCTTTATCAAAGGAAAGAGAGGTGGCAAGGTCGGCAATTTTTTGAAGGTGATCATCCGTAAGGCCGGAAAAAAGAGGGATTGTTTTTAAGCTGTCAATAACGTATAATTCTCCAATTCAACTTCGTAAAAGATTTTAAAAGAGCCTCGACACTCAAAAAAGTAAAAAAATTAAGGTTACTTGATCCAAGTCAAGGTATTATATTCGTTTTTATATTAATTTCAATCCAGGATGTAAAGATTAATTGTTCATCAACATAAAGATAAGGAGAGAACCAAATGTTTTGTTTTCAATGTCAGGAAGCAGCCAAAGGAGAAGGATGCACTATAAAGGGTATGTGTGGGAAAGAAGGCGCAACTTCTGATTTACAGGATCTTTTGATTTACAATCTTAAAGGGATCGGAGTTATTGCAAGTGCTGCCAAAGCTGCAGGTGTTGAGGTGTCTGAAAAAGTGGGTATATTTGTTGCACAGGCGCTTTTTACAACCATTACCAATGCCAATTTTAATGATGAAGATATTGTAAATTGGATTAATCGGGCACAGGTTATTAAAAAAGAGTTGTTTGGCTCAGCAAGCGGCAAAATTGGTTCCGATTTGCATGAAAGTGCTACCTGGTATTCCAATGATGTCTCTGGATTTGCCGCAAAGGCCGCAACCGTAGGTGTCTTATCAACAGAAAATGAAGATGTTAGATCTTTGCGTGAACTGCTTATTTTGGGTCTTAAAGGTATTGCTGCTTATGCAGATCATGCTGCTGTTCTGGGTGTGACCCGTGATGAAATCTGGGATTTTCTTTACGATGCACTGGCATCAACGACCCAGGACCTTTCCGTGGACGACATGGTGGGTAAAGTTCTTAAAGCAGGAGAGGTTGCTGTAACGACGATGGCAGCTTTGGATGAAGCAAACACGACAGCCTACGGCAACCCGGAATTGACCGAAGTAAATATTGGTGTTGGAACAAAACCGGGAATATTGATTTCTGGGCACGATCTTAAAGATATGGAAGAGCTTTTAAAACAGACCGACGGAACCGGTGTGGATGTATACACACATGGTGAAATGCTACCAGCTAATTATTACCCTGCATTCAAAAAATATGATCACCTTAAAGGTAATTATGGCGGATCCTGGTGGCACCAGAATTCAGAGTTTGAATCTTTCAATGGTCCTATCCTTATGACCACCAATTGCCTGGTTCCTTTGAAAAAGAAAAATACATACGTAGAAAGGTTATACACTACAGGTGTTGCTTCGTATCCTGATACGCCTCATATAGCAGACAGAGTCAACGGGTCAGCCAAAGATTTTTCCGCCATTGTAGAACAGGCAAAAGCCTGCAGCGCGCCTACTGAAATTGAAACTGGAACCATTGTGGGTGGATTTGCTCATAATCAGGTACTGGCTCTTGCAGATAAAGTTGTGGATGCAGTAAAATCCGGTGCGATCAAACGATTTGTTGTCATGGCAGGATGTGATGGTCGTCAAAAAGATAGAAGTTATTTTACACAAGTGGCCGAACAATTGCCAAAAGATGCAGTAATCCTGACCGCTGGCTGTGCAAAATATAGATATAATAAATTAAATCTTGGTGATATCGGTGGTATTCCCAGAGTTTTGGATGCCGGTCAGTGTAATGACTCTTACTCTCTTGCTGTCATCGCCTTAAAACTTAAAGAAGTTTTTGAGTTGGAAGATATTAATGATTTGCCGATCTCTTTTGATATCGGCTGGTATGAGCAAAAAGCGGTTGCCGTACTTTTGGCGCTGCTTCATCTGGGAGTTAAAGGTATCCGCTTAGGACCCTCTCTTCCTGCTTTTGTATCTCCGACAGTGCTTAACGTACTGGTTGAAAACTTTGATATTAAACTCATTACTGAACCTGCTGCCGATGTTGAAGCGATGATGCAGGGAAAATAATTAAAGAACGATGCGCCGGTGCACAAAAATGTTGTGCACCGGCACAACCCTTAACACTTAATTTTAAAGGAGGCTAACAATGAAATGCCCGGGACAAGATACCCAATACTGGAATGAAGAAGCCATCTTTGAAACCGAATGCCCCGAATGCGGTCATCCGATGGAATTTTTTAAAGATGATGCCACAAGAAGATGTGGCGGTTGCAAAAAGAAAATTGTTAACCCCAAGATGGATTTTGGATGTGCATCATATTGTAAATTTGCCGAACAGTGCCTTGGCACGCTGCCAGAAGAGTTCGTTGCCCAGCGAGACGATTTGTTAAAGGACCGGGTGGCAGTGGAAATGAAAAGATATTTTGGTACGGACTTTAAGCATATTGGCCATGCTGCCAAAGTGGCTGGATATGCAGAAAAAATTGGGAAAAAAGAAAAGGCCAATTTGCCTGTTATTTTATGTGCGGCCTATCTGTATGATATCGGCATAAAAAATGCCCAGGAAAAATATGATTCTGCAGAGCCTGAAGATGTTCAAAAAGAAAGTCCTGCAGTTGCTAAAAGCCTGATGGAAAAATTGGGTGCCAAAGAAGAGTTAACCCAAGAAATTACAAAAATGGTCGCGGATCACAGTCGGCCGGATAAAAATGATGATATTAGTCGTAAGGTGCTTCATGATGCAGATATGCTAGCCCATATGGCAGTATGTGAGAAAAAAAACTCAGTGGATGACGATGAGTTTATGGCTAAACTTGATCGGTTGTTTTTAACAACAGCTGGAAATGAACTGGCCAAACAGGTGTTGATTCAATCAAACTAAGAATTCCGGTGAATAATAGAAAAAGATTTATTATTTGCTTTTGATATAAAAACCAGGAGGACAGTATGAAAGTGATGAGAAAAATAATCGAAATTGATGAAGAGCTCTGTAATGGATGTGGAAATTGCGTTGTTGCCTGTGCAGAAGGTGCCATCCAGATTATTGATGGTAAGGCTAAAGTTATTGCAGATAAATATTGTGATGGTCTGGGAGCCTGCATTGGAGACTGTCCTGAAGATGCATTAAATATTATTGAAAGAGAAGCTGATGATTTTGATGAAGTTGCCGTTGAAGCGTTACTCGAGCAACAGAAAAAAGCCAAAGAAAATGCAGAACCTGTTGCCTGCGGATGTCCGTCTACAGAGATGAAGACTTTTCCCATGGCAGGAGAAGACCATGTTTGTGGGTGTTCGGATAATGCATCAGCCCATCCAACCAGTGGGCCGTCTGCTTTAGGGCACTGGCCGGTTCAAATTAAACTGGTTCCTGCAGGCGCGCCATTTTTAAAAGGAGCGGACCTGCTTATTGCAGCAGATTGTGTGCCGGTTGCCTATCCGACGTTTCATGCTGATTTTCTTAAGGGAAAAGCGGTCATGATCGGTTGCCCGAAATTTGATGATGCCGACATGTATGTTGAAAAACTTGCCCAGGTGTTTACGGTTTCAGGTATTAAAAGCATCACTTCGGTCGTTATGGAAGTGCCCTGTTGTTCCGGTATGCCCATTATAATTAAAAAAGCCCTCGAAAAATCTGGAGCGAATATTCCGCTTGAAGAAGTTGTGGTGAGTGCACAGGGAAAAATTATTTCATGAAGTGGGATAAAGATGCCCAAGCTGCCATAAAAAAAGTTCCGTTTTTTGTAAGAAAGAAAGTGAAAAAAAGGGTGGAGACCCATGCCGGACAAAAAGGCAAATCATTCGTTGAATTGTCAGATGTCAATGAGCTTAAAAAGAAGTTTTTGTCTAAAGGCGGTATGGAAAAAGAAATTAAGGGGTATGAGGTCTCCGCCTGTTTTGGCGGGGCCGGATGCCCCAATACTGCCTATCCTTCCGGTGCTTTGATTAAAGATATTGAGAAGATTTTTGAACGCGAGGATCTTCGTGGGTTTTTAAAAAAGAACGTCACCGGAGATTTAAAGTTTCACCACGAATTTAGAGTGACCATTTCTGACTGCCCCAATGCCTGTTCCCGGCCCCAGATTGTCGATATCGGTATTATTGGAGCTGTGCTTCCCGGTATATCAGATGAGCCCTGTACCCAATGCAATGCCTGTGTGGATGCCTGTAAAGAAAACGCCATCACGCTTGATGACAATCAGGATATCCCCACAATAGAGTATGATCTTTGCTTGATGTGTAAAAAATGTATCACAGTTTGTCCCACCCATACCCTTGAGGAAAAGCAAAAAGGGTTTCGGGTTATGCTGGGTGGCAGGCTGGGGCGTCATCCAAGACTGGCCATGGAAGTGCCGGGTTTAAAAACCCATGATGAAGTTCTGGCAATTGTTCAAAACAGTATCGACTTTTATAAAGCCAACTCAAAAAATGGGCAGCGGTTTTCCCAGATTCTGACGTCTGTTGATCAGGTTGTCTGATTTTTTTATAACCAGCGTCGGACACTCTGGAGATACTGAAGATAGTTGTTTCCAAATATTTTTTTCAGCGCAGTTTCTTCGGGTATGATTTGGTATTTATTGATAAATAAGATGAAAGTGATAATTGCAAAGATTGTAGAAATTGTACCCAGAAGAACACAAATGCTGGTTAGAATAAACGTAAGACCAAGATACATGGGGTTGCGCGTATGTTTGTATATTCCAATAATGACGAGTTGACTTGCTTTTTCCGGGGTTCTTGGGTCCACCGTGGTTTTTGACTTTCTAAAGGCATAGACACCTGACAAAGCGATACCCAGGCCCGTTGTCATCAGTGCAGCTGCCATTGTTTTCTGGAAAGGGAAATTGATCTGGTATAGTGGCAGATATTGATCCAATAAGCAGATAAAAATGATGGCAATGATCGCCTGGGCCACTGGCGGAATTTTTAAGTTTAGTTTCAAATTACCCCTTATAATACCTGTCTGATCGTCTTCATTCTTTCATATTGTTCTGTTTCTGATAAGTTCGCCCAAGGTGTTTCAAAAAGGCCATCAAAAAACTCCGGGTTGTTTTCAAACATATCTTCTATCCAGGACATGCCATTAAAATCTCCGGTCATGCATGAGTCTTCAGCCGTTTTTGCAGCCGCTCTGATTTGTTCTTTTAGTGTTGCCATTATCTGTTCTCTTTTATTATTTAAAATTGTTTATTTGGTGCTAACATACCTGAATTTGGTATCTGGCATCAAGTATAAAATTGAATTGCCATCTTGGCATCCGTGTTCTTTAGCCTAAAGTGATATTCATTTTTAGTCTCTTTGTAAGATTCGCCCAAAGAAAAGAAGTCCTAAAATAGTGATAACATAATTTATCAGACACGGGTGATGCGAAAATATGATATAATTAGATAAAATTTTCTGACGTGTTTGAGCCATTACTTCCAAAAGGAGATTTCATATGACTGGTAAGCATTTGAGACCTGATTCCATGTGTGTTCATGCTGGAATCGATAAGGATAAATCTAACGCTTTAATTCCTCCTATTTATCAGACCAGTGCCTTTCGGTTTGAATCCACAGCTCATGGCGCTGCACTTTTTGCGGGCAAAGAACCCGGATATATTTATTCGCGAATGGGAAATCCTACCATAGAAGCGATGGAAAAAGCCATTGCTCAGCTTGAAGGGGGGTACAAAGCCCTTGGATGTGGCAGCGGTATGGCTGCTATCAACACCGTTTTTTCAGCAACGCTTTCTTCCGGAGACCATGTTGTTTGTTCAAAGGCTATATATGGACCAACACTTACGCTTTTGAACACCATTTATAAAAAATTTGGTGTGACAACAACTTTTGTAGATTCCACAAACCTGGATCACATTCTTAATTCAATCACATCCCAAACGCGTTTGGTTTATATCGAAACCCCTGGAAATCCAACGATTGAGGTCTCTGATATAAAAAAAATTGCTGCTGCCGCCCATGAAAAAGGGGCAAAGCTGGTGGTGGATAATACTTTTTTAAGTCCCTGTCTTCAAAAGCCGTTTGAGCTTGGTGCTGATATTATCGTGCATAGTTTGACTAAGTTTTTAAATGGCCATGCAGATGTGATTGGCGGAGTTATTGTTGTTCGTGATGAAGATACATATAAACAGTGTCGCGCTACGTTGAACCAAACCGGAGGTGTGATTGACCCATTTAATTCATTTTTAGTGCATCGTGGGATAAAAACCTTGTCTGTTCGAATGGAAAGGCATTCAAAAAATGCCATGGCGATTGCGCAATATCTTGAAGATCATCCTGGTGTCTCATGGGTGAGATATCCAGGGTTAAAAAGTCATCCTCAGTATGAATTGGGGCAGATTCAGCACAAGGGGCCTGGCAGCGTAATGGCCTTTGAGCTAGAGGGTGGGTTTAAGGCTGGTGAGGCGGTCTTGAATTCTGTTAAATTATGCAGCCTTGCAGTCTCTTTAGGCGGCGTTGAGACGCTTATTCAACACCCTGCAAGCATGACGCACGCATCGATGGGAAAACAAGACAGGGAGGATGCTGGTGTTAGTGATGGGCTGATACGCTTGTCTGTGGGAATTGAAGATGTCCAGGATATTATTGGAGATCTTGAGCAGGCGTTGGATTTTAGTAAGGCATGTTGAGCGAATGATTAAAATTTGTTCAAAGCCGCACCTTTGAAATCTATCATAATTTTTAAAGTGCAGAGATTTCATTTTGATTTTTTTGGATAGAGATATTGAATTGTTCCGTGTCCGTTTGCTTTTCTGAAACCATAAGGTTTGTTTTTAAAGTTTGAATTTCCAGTGATGAATAAATTCCAGACAAAATCGTTTTTGGAAAAACTTTTCCATTTATTTTTATTCTAGAAATATTTTGTTCTTTTCTTCCCCACTCAAAAAATGCGAAAAGATCTATCTGGAGATTGCGTATTTCTTTTTGAACACCGGGCTCAGTGTTTTTAATTTTTCTTTCAAGGTTAATAACTTTTTTTTCATATTTCTTTTTTGTTTCATTCAACTCTTTAAGAGAAGTCACAGAAGCTTTCATTCTTTTTTCAAAGCTGGCGATTAGTCTTGCAATGTTTTTTAATTTTTCTTTTGAGACTGAATTTTTTTTCTTTTGAAATTCTTGAGTGAGTTTTTCTTTTTTATTTTTTGCACGGTCATGAAAGATTTTTAGTTCAAGCATTTTTTGAAATATTTTTTTTGCATAATGTTTCTGATCTTCTTTTTCTTCTTTAAATTCATTGAGTTTTTGTTTGACATCTTTGACTTGTAATGCAACTCGGTTTGCTTTTTCAAGAAGATGATGTTCGGTTCCCGCACCAAGAATGCAAGGACGTGTTCTTTCATTTCCTACATTGGAAACTTCAATTCCTTTTTTTCCATACAAGGTAGATCCAACGACATGACATTTGCCGGAATCAATTTTTCCAGAGCAAAAAACCTGGGAATCAATCATTTCATTTTCAATATAAACATTACCAAAAGTTTCAATTCGGCAATTGTGCAGGTAGCGGGCATAAATGTCTCCCTGGGTACTTATAACTGCATCTGTTATTCCTACTCGTGATTTAACATCTCCAATGGCTTCAATTCGTGCGCCCCTGATTTCTTCTGCATTAACCTTACCCGCATTGACGGGATATGCTCCGGTCAGTACCCCGGATATATTCAAGTTTGCATACTCTTCTAAAGGACCATATCTTAAGTCGGCATCTTCTAATACATTAAGTACAGGGTGGATGAATAATTTTCTTTCAATGGAGAGAGAAGGAAATCCGCTTTTCCCGGCAAAGGCCTTTGTGTCATCTTTAGATAATCGGACACCATTTGCGCATCTAAAGGTGAAGGCCTCTCCTCGTGTTTGTTCGATATTGTTTCCAAAAAGGTCTTTTTTTAAATAGCTGTCGCAACTGGTTCCTTGTTCTGCCAAAGTTTCCCCTCTTTTTTTCTCCACAGTATCAATCTTTGAGATATCAAACTGATAGGCTGCTTTTCGGCTTTTAATCAGCTCCATTGAAAAATCCTGTTTTGCAGCAATAAATTGGGTGTTTTTCATATCCAGATTGCATTGAAGAATCGCATCCGGATATACACCATATTTAATGCCTTTTTTCTCAAGAGCGGTTTTAATGTCATGCAAAAGAATATTCTTATCAGTTTCTAAAATAGTGACCTGAGCTTCCATCTGATCTTCAGATATCGTTACCTGAATAGGCATGCTTTTGTTTGCGGTATCGGTTTGGGCAGTTCTTTTTTGTTCTTTTAATATAAGCTCTTTTTGTTCTAGGGTAATAAAGTTTTGATCAACCATGATATTACCCAGAATCTGTATGTTCCTATCTTTTTCGAATGCTTTTTCCTGGATTTTCTGGGCCTTTTTTATTTCTTGGGGTGTGGCCAGACCCTTTTCAATCACGCTGGCCGCAAATTCCTTGTCCAAAACTTTTATTTGTAAAAACTGGGTTTCATATTTTGATAACTTAATTTCTTTGTTCTCATTTATACGTGTGCTATTTTGATCGGAGTTTTCAGTTTTATCAGGTTTGTCTCTATGCTTTTTTTCCGGGTGTTCTGATAGAATTTTATCTGCCTGGGTATCTAAAAATGTTTGTTCTTTGAGGATAGCATTTTTTTGTTTTGCCGTTATAACTCTTGATTCAACAAGAATATCTCCGATTAGTTTTTTTATTTTGGCTTCTTTAAAGTTTTTTTTCTGTAGAGCAAGCGCTTTGTCCACATCTACCTGTGTTGCAAACCCGTTTTGGATTGCAATCTTTCCAAACTCTTCCCCTCGCTTTTTAATGATAAGATATTCTTGTATCAATTTGAGCAAACCTATCTGGTAGGTTGTGGCAAATTTCTGTTTAAGCATTAAGCTTTCAAGGTCTATTGGATGACCTTGCTTCTCTTTTAAGGAAGATAGTCGCAGTATGTGCGAAAATTGCTCGCTGTTAATGGTCCCATATTGCAGGGCAAGTTCGGGCAGAGATTGAATTTGGTTTGATATTTCCAATGAATTCTCTTTCGTCTGTTAGATATTTAGGTGCTGTAAATATCAAGATATGAAATATTGCAAACAAAGTAAAATGATTTTGTTCGATTGGGTTGAAGATTTAATAAATTTATATCATATCCTTAAATTTTATATGGGTTTCAAAATGTTCTTTTAAAAGAG
Organism: Desulfobacula sp.; assembly: GCA_033852015.1. GTDB lineage: Bacteria > Desulfobacterota > Desulfobacteria > Desulfobacterales > Desulfobacteraceae > Desulfobacula. The sequence goes on along the minus strand of JAWSVH010000009.1, from coordinate 22,108 downwards.
TGTAATCTGAATTTTTGGATGAAAGTGTGTCATCAGGAAGGTTGGGTATCTCAAGGTTGATCCAGTCCAGCCATTTTTTCAAAATTGCCTGGGAATCAAAAAAACCGTGCATATACGTTCCTGCGACCTTCCTGTCTGGTGTAATGCATCCATCAATATCCTGGCAATGTTGATCATTTCTAGACAGAATATCTATCAAGGAGAGGTTTGTTTCCACCAGGGTGTGACCCATATGGATTTCATAACCTTCGCCGTTTGCTTCTCCCCATTTAAATTCGCTGAGCGTTGTTGTTTTTGGGGCCTTTAGTTGGGTTTGTATCGGTAGCAATCCCAATGCTTTGGTTTTACCCGGCGTGCCCTCAAGTCCGTTTGGATCATCAACAAATTCACCCAGCATCTGATAACCGCCGCAAATGCCAAAAATAAAGCCTTGGGATTGGCTGTAGTTTATAAGCTCTTTTTTAAAATGGATGTTTAGCCATTCAAGATCTGCACGGGTGTTTTTGGAGCCTGGAATAATTATGGCTGAAAACTTTGATAAATGCCGGGGAGAGTCAAAAAAGATAGTTTGGAGTTCTGAAATTTTTGAAAGCGCATGAAAATCGGTAAAGTTGGCAATATGTGGCAGGCGAAGAATTCCGATTGCGGGTTTGTCTGGCTGGAACATATCGAAATTATTACATTCTTCGATTTCTACAGAATCTTCGGCATCAATTTTAAAATGTGTGTACCAGGGCAAAACACCAAGGACTTTTTTGTTTGTCCTTTCTTCAATCCAGTCCGCCCCGTCTTTAAACAGAGCAATGTCTCCTCGAAAACGGTTGATGATAAATCCTTTGATCATGTCGCGATATTTTTGAGGCAGACATTCAAGCGTGCCGATAAGTTGTCCGAAAACGCCACCTCTATGGATATCGGCTACCAGAATAACGTCGGCATTGGCATATTCTGCCATGGCAAAGTTTACAATGTCGTTGGGCATTAAATTAACTTCAGCACAGGATCCTGCTCCTTCAAGAATGATTCGATCATACTTGTTTTGAAGTCTGTCAAATGCTTCACAGGATTTTTTAAAATAGTAAGCTTTGTTTTTGTGATAATCCATTGCGGTGTGATTGCCATGAACAAGACCGTTTAAAATCACCTGGGATTGTTTTTCTCCTGTGGGTTTTAATAAAATAGGATTCATGTCCACATGTGGAACAATTTTAGCCGCTTCTGCCTGGACGATTTGTGCTCGACCCATTTCAAGCCCTTCTGGCGTAATTCCGGAGTTGTTTGACATGTTTTGGGATTTAAAGGGCGCTACTTTAATTCCTCTATCTGCAATTGAGCGGCAAAGGGCTGCGGCCACAATACTTTTTCCCACATCTGAACCTGTTCCGAGAATTGCGATATTCTTTTTCATTATTTTTCTATTCCCACCCGGGCGGTGACTCCTTGTTTATAATAATGTTTGATTTCTTTCATTTCCGTCACCAGATCTGCATGCTCAATTATTTTTTGGGTGGCTCCCCTGCCGGTTATAACCAGTTCAACATTATCAGGCTTCATATCCATAAGGGCTAAAAGTTCCTTTTCCGAGATTAGGCCGCACATGAGTGCAACATTGGCTTCTTCTGCAATAATGACATCATGTGTTCCTGCTTTTAATAGCTCACATAATCTTAAGTAGCCTGCATGGCCTGCCGCGAGGTCATCTTCAGAAGGCTTGCCTTTTACAAATTTGCCCAGTCCATATTGCTCAATGCGGATGTTTTCAAATTTTGACAGGGCTTTTATCTCGGAGTAATCTCCTTTTTTAAGAAATTGGACAATAAAAACATTTAGCCCGGCTCCGGCAGCTCGAACGGCAAGGCCTAAGCTGGCCGTAGTTTTCCCTTTTCCATTACCCGTATATACTTGAATATATCCTTTCATTACAGACCTCCAAAAAATGGACCTATTGGGATTAAATATCGTATTTTTTTGCATACCCTCTGGGGGTGAACAAAAAGTCAAGATATCGAACAGAGGCTGAGGATCCGATAAACAAAACGGTCTGCATGCCCACATCGGCAGTGTCCATTTGTTCAAGCGTGGTAAACGAGACATTTTGATTTTCCCGCATGGCCCCTGTGACGACTCCTACGGGTGTGCTTTTATCTCTGTGTTCTAAAATAAGTTCTTTTGCCCGGGTCAGTTGCCAGTCTCTTTTCTTGCTTTTCGGATTGTACAAGACAATGACAAAGTCGGCCATGGCAGCACAGCTTAACCTTTTCTCAATGGTTTCCCACTGGGTAAGAAGATCGCTCAGGGAAATGGCAGCAAAATCATGGGTCAAAGGAGCGCCTGCTAAAGCCGCCCCTGCTGCAAGTGCGGGAATACCCGGGACAATTTCTAATATCAGGCTGTTTGAATCCAAGGTATCCATCATTTCTTTGGTGGGTCGGATAAGATTTATATTTCGCTGTTGGCAGATTTCAAAGACAAGTCCGGCCATGGCATAAATTCCAGAATCTCCACCAGATATCAGAGCGCATGATTTTCCAGCCAACGCCTGCTCAATCGCCTTTTCAACCCGGTCTACCTCTTTCATCATTCCTGTGGAGATGATTTCTTTGTCTTCAACCAGATCTTTGATTAAATCAATATATGTTGTGTATCCTGCTATACAGTCAGATTCTTTGATTACATTTATGGCCCGTTGAGACATATGGTCAATATCTCCTGGGCCTGTGCCAATTACATATAGTTTCATTTTACTATTGCCACCGCAATGGTGACATCCTTGTTTTTTTTCTTTGTGACAATAAGCGGTCCATGATTGGCAGATAAAATAGCAGCAGCCTCACAGACACTTTTGATTCCCAAATGTTTTTCCACCATGTCTGATGGGGTTTTAATCGTTGTTACTGAACTCAGTTCTTGCTTGGTATAAAAATCCAAAGGGATTTTTAGCTTTTCAGATAGGGACAGTAAGCCCTTTTCGTCCGCCTTTACATCTGTGGTGGCTAACTTGCACACGCTGAGCAGAGACAATCCCTCTTCTTTTAGAACAGACAACATGAATTGTTGAATTTCTTCAACGCTTGTGTTTCTGTTGCAGCCAACGCCAACGCTTAATATGGGGGGGCGTAGTATTAAAGTTTCACGTGGAACAGGTGCCGTTTCGTATGAGCAAAAAACGTCGCTTTTTTGAATATCCTGTCCGCTGGTGGCAACCCAGTATTTTTCTGGCAGTCGTTCTTTTGTGAGGTTAAACGGGTCATACATAGTCACTGGCCGATTCATTAGAAAGGCCATATTGATGTGTTTGATATTTTGAGGTGTTTCAATTTGTAGCAAGGCTTCTTTGGCGATCATATCAATGGATGGCAAGTGATTTGTGTCTGTGGCGGTTGTGATTACCGGAGTGGCATTGATTATCTCACTAATATCGTTGGCCAATAGATTAGCACCGCCGATGTGCCCAGAAAGAAGGCTAATAGCGAATGTGGCGTTGTCATCCACGACAACCACTGCAGGGTCTGAAGTCTTTGAAATTAATAGCGGTGCAATTATTCTTATGGCAATTCCGGTGGAAAACAAAAAGATATGTTTTTTAAATTGACCAAAATACGTTTGCATTGCTTCGGACAATTTTTGGAAAATAATGGTGTCTGTATTGCCCAAAAGGTCCTGTCCTTGTTTGTTCGAGACAAAAAGGGTGCTCTGGTCTAATGCCCGTTGAATTTGTTGGCCCAGAAGTTTACCGTTCGGAGTAATACACCAAATAGCAGTATCTTTATGGATTAAATTATTTTTCTGCGTCTCTGTAGCCATGAGAAAAACCGGAATCATAAAGTTTGGATTTTAAGATTTCATCGCTTCGGGTGCTGGCCTCAACGACTTTTCCGACAATGATTAAGGCATGGCGGGTAATGTCGTTGTCTGTGCAGGTTTGAACCAAAGCGTTGATTTTTGTGTAAAAGATTTTTTCTTCAGGGTGGCTCACTTTATAGGCTACCGCACACAAGGAGTCAGGTCCATAATGGGTTTCCAGTATCTCTTGCACTTTTTGGGCGTGTCCAATGCTTAAATAAATTGCCATGGAAGATTGATGTGATGCCAATTTTTCTAAATTTTCTGAATCAGGGACTGGCGTTCTGCCGGAAATTCGGGTTAAAATCAAGGTCTGGGTGACTTCTGGCAGGGTATATTCCATATTCATTTTTGCGGATGCAGCAAAGGCCGCAGTCACACCGGGAATGACTTCATAGGGAATGTTTAGTTTGTCTAATTCTCGCATCTGTTCAAAAATTGCCCCGTAAAGGGCGGGGTCGCCGGTGTGAAGGCGTACGACCTTCCCACCATCTTTATGAGCAGTCTGGATAGTGCTGATGATTTGTTTTAGATCCATGCCAGCACTGGATTGGGCTTGTGTCTTCTCTCCTTTCCAACAAAGGATGGCCTTAGGGACAAGAGAACCGGCATATATGATCAAATCAGCATTTTCCAATGCTTTCATGGATTTTACGGTAATCAGGTCCGGGTCGCCTGGTCCTGCACCTGCGAATATTACAGGGTTTGTAGTTTCTTTCATGTTTTACCTTGAGTGTTGTTTTTTTTAGATCCGGAAATGATCCAGACTGGGTTTAAGGCTTCCATACGATCCCCAAAGGGCATGCTTTTCGATCGTGAAATTTGTATTTGTACTACGGTGGGTTCAATATTGTTTTTTTTCAATTGCTCAATGGCTGTGTTCATGCTCTGAAGTATTACGGTGTTGATTACAATAACGCCATAGGGCGCCAGGTGTTCACAAGCAGTATCAATTATGTTACCTAAGTTCTCACCTCCACCGCCAATAAAGATGCGATCTGGGGTTTTGATTTCTTCAATGCCTTCAGGGAAGGCCGAATTTAATACCTTTATATTAGAGCAGTTAAAATTGGTTATATTCTGAATGATATCTGAAATTCGTTCCGGGTGTTTCTCTATGGAGTAAACCAGCCCACATGGAAGTTGAAAAGATGCTTCTATTCCTACAGAACCGGACCCTGAACCGATATCCCATAATACATGATCTTTTTTGATCAGTTTGAGCTTAGAGATGGAAATACTTCTGATTTCTGATTTGGTTATTAAACCTTTGCTGTGTTTGAATAAAGAATCATTCATGCCCAGATGTGTTTCATGTGAAATTTCTGGTTTGTTGGTTGTTCGTGTGTTGATCAGGATAATGATATTGGGCTGTGAGAATTCTTGGTTAATTACGGTTTCCAGAGTTTTAAACCACGTGATTTTTTCTTTTTCTTTGTGGCCAAGGTTCTCCAACACACAGAACTTAAAATCAAAGAGCCCTTCTTTGGCCATGCCGGCTGCTATGAACTGTGGAGTCATTTGTAGATCCGTTAAAAAGGCGATCTTGTTTTGATCTAAAAGGCTGGTAAATGAAAAAGATTCTTTTTGCCGGCCATGGAGACTGATGACTTTGGCATCGGTCCATGGCTCTTTTATCGCGGCAAACGCAGCAGAAACAGAAGAAATGTTAGAATGAATGATCAGTTGATTTTTATCGAAATGTTTGGTTAGTGTGGACCCAATCCCATAGAACAAGGGGTCGCCGGAAGCCAGAACAACAACATTTTTTTCAGGAGCAAGGTCTTTGATGGTATTGATGAGGCGATTAATATCACCCGTTATTTTAATTTTTTCCATGCCTGCAGTTTGAAAATGGTCGAGATGACGGCGTCCGCCTATCAGGACATCACAATTTTGGATGAGTTCTAAGTGATTTTGGGTCAGGTCTTTTTTGCCCTGGCCCATGCCAATGATGTTTATAGGATTCATATTATACCACCATGTAATAAAGGGTTCCAATGAATATGATGCTCAACACTCTAAACAATTGACCGGATAATAGCAATTGCAAGCCCATTTTGGGAGAGAAAATGCCCATGTATCTGGGAAGTTGATGTCGCAGGGCTCGAATGGGGAATGCCAGGATATTGCCTAAAAGCAGTGCAATGACCGTCTGTTTTGTTGTGATAACGCCAGCATCCATTAAGGCGCCAGCAGCAGCGAACCCTGAAGTGAATTCAGCGGCAAAACTTAAAACAATAACAGACAACGACTCTATGGGAAGAATAGAAAAAGAGACAGACTGTGCAAGGGCTTTGTTTAAATATTCAAAAACCCCGTTCAGGTTGAGAAGAAACACCAGTGTATAAATAGGCAAGACCCATATAACAATATTAATAATTCTGCGGGGAAGTTTTGTTTTAATATTGTTAATAACGGTATTGATATTCGACTCTTTTTTTGTGCCACGTGGAACATGGGTAATCGGTTTGTCGTTTTGAGACGTAAGGTAAAGCCTGCCAAAGATAAGAAAACAAATGGTTCTAAAGAGTGTGGCCAAAAAAGTAATGGCAAAATACAAGAGTCCTGCAAATCCGGTAAGGGGCAGAACAATGAATACCGTTGTGGGCAAATGAAGGAAAAATGCCGGGAATTGGTTGACATAGTTTGATAAAAACAGCTGCATTTTACTGATCTTTTTGTCTTCATAAAAGTCCAGCAGCATCGCATTTGCAGTAGCCCCGGAAATAAAGGCACTGGTGAAGGCAGCGCTGCAACGATTTCCAAGATTTGAAAACGAGAAAAATGGCCGGGCAATAATGCCCATCTGTCGGGTCCAGCCGAGTGTTTCAATTATCTGTCCTGCAAAAAGACCCACAGTGATAAATGCTAAAAGCCTGAGAAGCGGAAAACATAGCTTTTTTAAGGTCACTGTTGTTGTCACAGCATCAAAATAGTTAAGAGAAAAAGCCAGGCATATCAGCGTAAAACAGATGGAAATGCCTAAGTTTTTATACTTTATTTTTGTTGATTTCATATAAAAGGTTCTACTTGGATGCCAATATTAATGTCCAATAGTCCGGTTCTCGCTGCTCAAGAGACTCAATATCTTTAATAAGTTCTTCATTTTTACGCCCACATTTGGAGACTGCAGCACTGCGCTTGTTTAAACCGGTTTCTTTTAGGGCCTTATTGATATCTTTAATATTTTTATACGCTTTAACAATTGCCACATTTTCGACATCCCCGGCTTGACGGATTCTGTCGCCACCATATGCTCCGGAGGTGATTAATAAAGATTCCTCTCCTTCCACCAGGATTCGGTTCAGGCGAGCCGATGCTGCATGGAAAGATGTGATCCCGGGAATGGTTTCAATGCTGGCATCCGGCATAATACATTTCATTTTCTTTAGAATATAGCCAAATGTTGAATATGTGGTGGGATCTCCTAAGGTAAGAAAAACAGCTTTTTTGCCTTCTTTTAAAGCGGCAGCGATCTCTTTGGCATTGCTGATCCATGCGGCTTCCACTTCTTTTTCATCCTTGGTCATGGGAAAGGAGAGCGTTTTGATGGTGACAGACGATGAAACATAGGGAGACGCAATTTCTACGGCCAGACTGTAGGTGTTTTTTGTCGATGCAGCAGTGAAAATAATATCCGCTTCTTTGATAACTCTGACCGCTTTAACCGTTATAAGTTCGGGATCTCCGGGGCCGACGCCCACCCCAAACAATTTTCCTTGGTTTTCCATTATAAATCCTCTTTTAAATTATCTTGAGTGAAAATATCCGGATAAAGGAATATCCCTATCTGAACAATTCCCTGATAGAGCCTTGGCACTGGACGAGAAATGATATTTTCATCAATTAAGTATATTTGGTTATTTTTAACGGCCTTAATGATATTAAAACCGGGTTCTTCTTTAATTTGTTTCAAACTTATTGTATTCATAACGCCTTTTTGAGCGATGAATACATCTATATGGTTCGCCTTAGAGAGAATTTGCTCTTTGCCATAAATGGCAATGTTTGTATTTCTGGAGGCTTTTGCATCTGTGGCCACATTAATACCGCCAGCGGTTTCTAAAGCGAAAATAGGCATGGCTCCTGCTGTAAACGTTTTCATTCGAGAATGAATGGCCTCAAAATAGACTTGTTTTTTAGTTGTTATTTTTTGTGTTAAGGCTTTTATATGATCAATTCTTTTATTGAAATCAGCAATCATCTTTTTTGCCTGGATTTCTTTGCCGGTTAATTGCCCCAGTTTTTCCCAATAATTATACATTTCATCAATGCCGGAAGGTTGAAGGGAGACAACGGTGACGCCACTTTTTTCTAAGCGTTGGATCAATTTGGGGTATCCGTTATCAATCATGGGGCGGATTAAAACAAGATCGGGTTTAAATGCCAGAAATTTTTCCGGTCCATCGTGATAGGAGAAGCGCGGTTTTTTGCTTGCCTGTTCCGGATAGGAGTCATTAACAGAAACCCCGATAAGCTGATTTTCAAGTCCTAGGTGATAGAGGTTTTCTGTGTGGGCGCCATACAAAGAAATAATTCTGGTAAAGGGGCGGTCTATTTGAATCTGCCGGTTTTTTTTGTCAATGAGTATCTTGGGTGTTGCCTTTGCTTGTGTTGCTGTTTGGATCGTTGCTTGGGCGATAGATGAAAGGACAAAAAAACAAGAAAATGCCCAGATGAAAACAAAGAGCAAGATGAAAACAAAGAGAAGGTTCAGGCTGCTAATGGGTTTAATTTGTAGGATAATACACCTGCCTGGCTTGAACATGGGGGTTAAATTCGACAATGGCCGGCACCTTGAATACTTTTTGAATATTGTCTGGTGTCATGACGGTTTGTGAATCTCCAAAGGCCTTAATGTTTCCATCTTTTAGCATAAGTATACCGTCAGACCAGCTGGAAGCCAGATTTAAATCGTGAAATACGCTGATGACCATTTTATTGTTTTCTTTTGCTGCTTTTTTAACAAGACGTAGCATCTGTAATGTGTGGTTGATATCCATATTGGAAAAAGCTTCGTCCAGCAAAAGTACAGGCGTGTCCTGGCACAGTGCTCTTGCAAAAACACAGCGCTGCCTTTCTCCACCGGAAAGCGTATTGATTCTTCTCTCTTTTAGATGGCTGATATTACAAAGGTTCATCACCTGGTCAACCTTATCAAAATCTGCACGACAGGGTTGTGAAAATCTGGGAATATATGGATGCCTTCCCATGAGTATCACATCCTTTACGCTGAAAGGAAAGTTGATGGCATGATCTTGAGACACCAGGGCAATGGTTTTTGATAATTGTTTTTTAGAAAAAGAAGAAATCAGTTCAGTATTCAGAGTGATCGTTCCGGCTGTGGGTGTGAAAAATCCAAAAATTAAATCTAAAAGAGTGGTTTTCCCACTGCCGTTGGGCCCGAGAATTGAATAAAAATTACCAGATGAGAAGGTACAGTCGATCTCTTTGATCACCAGATCTTGTTCATAGGCAAATGATATATTTTTCAATTGTATTTTCATGGGAACCATTGCTAAAGCTTACTTTTCTTAAAAATCCAACAGAATACCGGGCCACCGGTCAAGGCGGTCAAGACACCGATGGGTATCTCATGTGGAAGCACTGCCCGGGTGATGGTGTCTGCAAATAATAATAAAAAAGCACCGGCCAGCATGGACAGAGGAATGATTTTTCGGTTATCTGGTCCGGTTATAAAACGAATCATATGTGGGATTAAAAGCCCGACAAAGCCGATGATACCGGAAACCGAGACACATGCAGCAGCCAAAAGAGAACCTGTTACCAGCAAAATAAAAGTGACTTTTTTCTGATCAACGCCTAAGCTTGTAGCAGCTTTTGGGCCTAAAGAGATCAGGTTTAAATCCCGGGCATAAAACAAAGATATGAAATACCCTATAATCAGGAACATAAGAACGATGATTACATTGTTCCAGGTTCGAGAAGCAAAGCTGCCCATAAGCCAGAAGATAATTACAGAAACCTGTTCATTGGCAACAAATTTTAAAAAACTGATGCCGGCTGAGAGTATAGCGGCGACGATTATTCCGGATAAAATAAGATTGTTGGATGACAAGCCTGCCATGGGGTTTTTTGAAGAGTAGGACAAAAGGATAACGGTAAAAAGAGTGGCACAGGCACCCGCAAAGGCAAAGAGTGGGATGGAAACAAAGGCAGCACTTAAATTTAACAATATAGCAATACTGGCACCAAAAGCTGCACCGGCAGAAATTCCAAGAGTGTATGGGTCCGCAAGTGGGTTGAGAAGAATCCCCTGGAACAAAACACCGGATAGGGCAAGGGCGGCACCCACGATGGCACAGGTGAGAATTCTTGGAAGGCGAACATCCAGTATCACGGCCATAAAAGTCTCATCTATATTTTCAGTGATGTTAATACCACTAAAAACTTTTTCAACAAGAATGGAAATGATATCCAGGATAGGAATTTTTATGTATCCCATGAACAAAGAGATCAGGATCATTCCGGTTAGGAAAAGGGAGAACAGGATCACCAGATATCTTGTTCTCCCTTTTGACTTGGTCACCGGTATGTCCAAATTCGTTGTCATTATTTATAGGTTTATATCCGCAGCTTTTGCAGCATCTTTGATATTGGACACAAAGATATCTGCAAATTGATTATTGGACCCAAGGCCCTTAAGCACAGTATGTACTTTATAGCCAGAGTGTTCAAAACCGGATTTCCAGGAATCTTCTTCATGACCGGCCATATCGTTTGAAGCATGGTCACCAGCTACAATCATTAATGGTTTTAAAAGGATATTTTTAATCTTGGGTGCATTATAATGGGCGATCTGTTTTTGAACATCAGTAAAGCTGGGGGATCCTTCAACGCATCCAACAAAGGTTTTTACGTCAGGATATGTTTTTCTCATTTCTTGTTGAAGTTCTGCGTATATTCCTGTGGACCATAATTCATTCCCATGACCCATGTACACAAGTGCGGCATTTTCTTTTTGGGCAAGGACGATATCATTTTTCAGGGCTGCTACCACTCTTTTGAGATCCGTTTTATATGGGAATTTATCACCGACAGTTCCCATCGCGGGACGTCCCAGTGCAATTTTATTAAAAGGTTTCCATTTGTCACGAATGGTTTGGATGGACCGTATGGCGTCCACATATTGCGTTAAATCATGATATTGTTCCATGTGGAACAAATGGGTGGGTTGTACAACAACCTCTTTTATCCCGGCGCTTTTGAGCTCTCCAAAGGTACATAAAAGGTTCTTTGTGAAAAGAATTTCATCGCTGATACCTTGGTTCCTCCATTTCTGCGGGTCGCGGCTTCTTTTCTTCCAAACTCCCCGAATAATATTGGAAGTGAACACGACCTTGACCATGGCATCGGGACATGCTTTTTTTACGCGCTTGGTTATATTTTCAATGGATCGTACCGCTTCAGGAACAGTGGTGCCAAAGCTGGCTATAATAATTGCAGGTTTGGCGTACAGGTGTGAGCATAGGACAAGAGAACAACTGAGTAGCAATAGGACTAAATAATAAATTTTTTTCATAATAGTTCCTCGGTAATTATGAGTTAATACCATGTGGAATTCAGCAGAAATAAAAAAACCCACATCAGATTTTATCTGACATGGGAACCGTTTTTATCCTCATTATTTATTCTTGATCTGCCTTGCGTCCACGCAAATAATAAGATCAAACATTCAGGCAGGTTTTCTGACTTCCGGATCGAGTTACTAATCACGCCTTCCCATCAAATTTCTAATAGTGGCTTTTGTGATGTTCATCCCCGGTTACAGCGGCGGGTCCGTTCCTGAATTTCACAGGATTCCCTCTTGTCTGCACAATAAAATAGCAGCACCTGAACTGCATGCTAAAATAGATGCAGCAGGTAAAAGAGTCAAGCAAAAAGAAATTTTGTCAATTGTTTTAGGTAGATATCTTAAATAAATGTGATTGTTGTTGGGGTTATTTTTTCCAGAATTCAGGAACAAAAAGAATAATCACCGTATAAATTTCTAACCGGCCCAGTAGCATGCACCACGCAAGCAGCCATTTGCCTAAAAATGGAAGATGGGCAAAGTTTTCTGTGGGGCCGACGGTTCCAAATCCAGGACCGATGTTCCCAATGCAGGATGCAACGGCTCCGAAAGCGGTTAAAAGATCAATGCCCATGGCGGCCAGCGCAATACTGGCCAGAAAAAACAAACCGATATAAAGGGCCAAAAATCCCATGATGCTTCGGATGATCTCATTGGAAATGATTGAATCGTTGATCTTTATCTGGCGTATACTTTTCGGGTGAAGTATTTTAAATAATTCTCGGTAACAGAACTTTAAACCCACAATGATTCTGGAGCATTTAATTCCGCCCCCGGTGGATCCGGCACAGGCGCCGACAAACATACAGATGAATAAAAGCACATGGCTTAATCCTGAAAACTTTTCATAATCGGCCGATGCAAACCCGGTTGTTGTAATGATGGAGACAACCTGGAAACTTGCAAATCTGAAGGCTTTTTCGATGGAATGATAAACATAACCATAAATATCCCATGTGATTAAACAGGTCACCACAAGGATTAATCCTAAAAAAAATTTGCATTCAGTATCTTTCCAGAAGGAGAAGGCTTTGCCCCTGATCAGTTGATAGTGAAGGGAAAAATTAATTCCTGCCATGACCATAAAAAATAGAATGGCATAATCGAAATAGGCGTTGTTGTAATGTGCGATGGAGGCATTTTTAGGTGAAAAACCGCCTGTGGGCATGGTGGTGAATGCATGGCAGATACTTTCATATAAGGGCATGCCGCCGGCCAACAGAACAAAGATTTCAAGAACAGTGAAAACAACATAAACCATCCATAAAATTTTTGCCGAATCACTAAGCCGTGGTGTCAGTTTGTCCGGAGAAGGACTGGGTACTTCTGCTTTGTAAAGTTGAATACCTCCAACACCTAAAAAGGGTAATACCGCCAGGGATAAAACAATAATCCCCATTCCACCCATCCACTGGATCAGGCTTCTCCAGAAAAGAAGGCTTTTTGTGGCGCCTTCAATATTTGTCATTACTGAAGATCCAGTCGTTGTGAATCCAGAAACAGATTCAAAAAAAGCATCAGTGAAAAATACAAAATCTGCAGACAAATAAAACGGGAGGGCTCCAAAAAGACTTATGACTGCCCATGCGATAGCAACAGTGGCCATTCCTTCTTTTTGGTTAATGTAGTCATCAATATCTTGTTTCTTGGTGAAAAGGCTTAAGATCAAGCCGGTCAGAATTGTTATGCCGATGGATAAAATAAAGCTGTTAAAGGCGTCCTCATGGTAATAATAGTTGACCATCAGAGGAATCACCATGGATATGCCCAATAAGATCAATAAAATACCGACCGTTCTTAACATAAAATTCCAGCGCATCAGAAAAATCCCAATTTAACTGTTAAAAGTTTTTCAAGTTTCTTCACCGCTTGTTTAACCGTAAACAGTATGATTCTGTTTCCTGCATGAATAATGCTATCCCCTGTTGGGATTGAAATTTGATCATCCTTGATAATACAGACAAGAAGTGCTCCTTTAGGAAATGATATTTTTTTTAATGGTTTGTCGGTAATTCCGGATGCTTCAATGGCAACAGCCTCTATAAATTCTCCTTTTTCAAAAGAGATGGCAATATCAGATAACACTTTTCCTTTTCTAACATCCTGCAGGATGGAACTAATTGCCGATAACCTTGGGCTGACAATTTTTTCAATACCGATCGTGGGAAGTAAAGGAAAGTAATTTGATTTTCCAATACGGGTAATGGTATTTTTTACGCCCATGTTTTTGGCCAGCAAAGAGACAAGAATATTGGTCTCATCTTCATTCGTGAGAGAGATAACCGCATCGCTTTGTCCAGCATTTTCTTCCAGAAAAAGTTTTTGGTCTGAACCGTCACCATGAAGAACAATGGTTTTTTTCAGATGGGTTGAAAGGTATTGGCAGCGATCGATATCAGATTCGATTATTTTAGTTTTTATCGAATCTTTCTCAAGCAGTCTTGCAAGTCTTTCTCCAATGCGGCCCCCCCCGATAATCAGTACATTCTTGATTCGGTGTCCGCTGATGCCAAAAATTTTGAGGGTTTTGCTCAGGTGTTGAGCTTCACAGACAAAATAAATTATATCTTTGATCTTTACCCGGTCATTTCCCCGGGGAACAATAACGGTATTGTTTCTTATAATTGCTGCGATTATCGGCCGGTTTTCACCAAAGAGAGAAGGCATCTCCATCAGTTTCATATTCGCCAGAGGAGAATCATTTTGAATACGGATACCGGCATATTTTACTTTTTGATCGACAAAGCTTCCGGCATCAACTGCACCGGGCACCTCCATAAGCTTTTTGATGGTGTTGACGACTTCAACTTCAGGGTTGATGATGGTATCAATATATGGCGCCTTGATTTTTAATTGATCATGATAGGGTTCAAAACCCGCATTTCTGATTCTGGCAAGTTTTTTAGTCTTTGGTGAAATTAAGTTGGTCATAAAACAGGCAACAAGATTAACCTCATCACTATCCGTAACTGCAAGAAGGATATCTGCATTCTTGACACCGGCCTCGATTAAGACGTCTGGATTACTTCCAGAGGCATTAATGGTCTGCACATCAAGTTTTTCAGTGATGTGCTGGATCGCATTTTCATCGGTGTCAATTACCGTCACGCTTTTGTGCTCTGATGATAGGCGGTTGGCAATATTATACCCAACTTCGCCGGCACCAACGATGATGATTTTCAAAGGCTTACTCCCGCTTGAATAAGGTGATAGAGCGTTCTTAAAAGAAAGTTTTCTTTTCTAAAAACAGTACGGTGTTAAGATCGGGTGGTTAAGAAAATGGGGGGCTATGCTCGTGGCATAAAATATGTTTTTTGCTAATGATAAACTGAAATAAACTTAAATTTTTTTTAGTTTGTTTTTTCATAGCCTTTTTATAACTATTTTTTTTCTATCTTGCAAGTATGGTAAGAAAATCCGATTGAGCTTATTTCTCTTTAGAAAGAAAGATATCTTTCTTTAAAACATCAAAATCATTAAATGCGACATTCAAGGAAAAAATAATTGAAAGGATCGTTGAAAAATATTCTGTGTAGAAAATAGAGCACATAATGGCGACCTGATACTTTATGGCCACCATGGGAATGGAACCGCCTAAAATTTGTCCGGTCATCATGCCGGGCAGTGCCACAAGGCCAATGGTGGCCATGGATGCTATGGTGGGTGTGATGGCGCTTAAAAAGGCATCTTTGAAATAAGGTTTTAAGGCCTGGATACGGCTGTTGAACAGTGAAATAGAATAGAGATAAACTTTTTCATCTTTTTTAATTCCTGAATAAAAGCGGTTGAGTCCGATAATGATACTTCTCAGGCAGTTGCCAAGCAGCATGCCGCCGATGGGAATAAGGTATTTGGCCTCAAAGAGATTGTCGATATCCACCACCACGGCATTGAAAAAAAATAAAATAACAACAAAGGGGATGAGTAAAGAAAAAAATACCGGTGCAAATAGTTTTTTAAACTTCAGGTTGCTGGATCTTAAAATAGACTGGCAGGCAATGGTGATCATAATTAAAAGGTAGACGGTATTTAATACAGGAGAGTTGAACTTAAATAAAAACTCAAGGTAAAGTCCCACAAATCCAAGCTGTACGCACATGCGCGTAATGGAAATCGCCAGGGTTTTATTTATAGAAAGACGTAGGCGGTGGTTGATATAAAGAATGGGTAAAAGAAAGATCAGTAGTGAAGCCAGTGAAAAAATATTTAGATCCTGTGCTCCCATTTTATGCCCACTGTCTAATTCTATTATTAATAGCCGGGTGTTGTTTCCATACGGTATCATGGGAAATAACAACAATGGTCTTATTCTGGTGCAGGATATAATCGGCAATCTTTTTTTTCATTGTTTCTTCTAATGCAGATGTGGGTTCATCAAGCAGCCAGACGGTGCGATCAAGCATAAAACAAATTAAAAGACCCACCCTTTGGCGTTCACCGCCGGACAGTTTGTTGGTGTTCTGATTGAGAATCTGGGTGTTTAGATCAAGAAGCGCTAACAGGTCGCTGAACTTTTCAGGGTCAGGTTTGATTTGATTTGTCTCCCAAATTTCATCTAAAAGAATTTTAATCGTTTCATTTTTAAGATCAATATCCTGGCTAAGATAAAAAATATGTTGCCGAATTTTTTTTATGTTTTCTTTTAAAATGCGATGTCCATTAAATGTCACCCTTCCCTTATCCAGGGTTTCAAAGCCTAAAAGAAGTTTAAATAAGGTGGTTTTGCCGGTTCCGGATTTTCCCTGGAGCAGAATTTTTTCATTTTCCCGGACCTGTAGATCAAAATTATCAAATATGGTTTTCTTGTTGCGTGTTAAATATGCTGATTTGAACTCTATCATTTTCTGCCCTTGATTTTCCCTATTACCAAATCATAAGTAACCTTATCAGTTTCGGACGCTAAATCGAAGACTATTTGTTGGTACCCTGCTAAAAAGATATGCCTGTTATGCTTAAGCGCCATTAAAATTGGGTTAAATCGGCTATTGCCTTTTAAGGTATTCACCTGTATTTTTAGAGTCTAAACCCTAAGGAAAAATGAAATGAAATTTGATAGTTACCATATATCTTCTGATATAAAACACAATCTGGCCGGTCTTGGCTTTAAACGACCCACAGATATCCAGTTTAAGGCCATTCCTTCAATTTTAAAGGGAGAGGATGTCCTGGCCATTGCCCAGACTGGAACAGGAAAAACAGCCGCATTTGCCATCCCTTTGATTGATAAGATTCATAATATAAAAACTTCTAAACGATCATATGGTATAAAATGTATTGTCATGGTTCCTACCCGGGAGCTGGCTTCTCAGATTGGCAGTGTGTTTGACGCACTTTCAAAGCACACCAAAGTAAAAACGTTTGTTGTTTATGGTGGTGTTGAGCAGGACCCGCAGATTGAAAAGCTTTCAAAAGGTATTGATATTCTTGTGGCTACCCCGGGGAGAATGTTTGATTTGATAAGCCAGGGGGCAATTTCTTTAACCCAGGTGAATACATTGGTTCTGGATGAAGCCGATCAGATGTTGGATCTGGGATTTATTAAAGATATTGAGGCGGTGAAACGAAAGCTGGTTAAAAGACATCAGACGTTGTTTTTTTCCGCTACAATAAATAAGGAGATTAAAAAACTGGCATTTTCCCAGGTAAAGTCTTCTGCCATAAGAATACAGATCTCTCCGGATGACCCGGTATCTAAAAATGTATCGCATTATGTTATGTTTATTGAGATGGATGATAAGCGTTTCTTTTTAAGACGTTTTATTAAAGATAACCCGGAAGATAAAATTATTGTATTTGTTCGGACCCGGGTTCGGGCAGAACGGGTGGCAAAGGCATTGGATCGGGCGGGCATAAAAGCTCAAACGCTTCATGGCGAAAAAGATCAGGCGGACAGAACCATCGTGATGGACAGCTTTAAGCAGGGAAAAGAAAATATCCTGATCGCAACAGATGTCAGTGCCCGGGGCATTGATATTCCCCATGTTGCCTATGTCATTAATTATGATTTGCCGGAAAAAAAAGAAAATTATGTTCACAGGGTGGGACGAACCGGGCGTGGTGTGAATAAGGGAAGTGCTATTTCGTATTGCAGCACAGAAGAAAAAGAACGGCTTGAAGATATTCAGGGATTTCTAACCAAAGAGATTGAGATCATTCCCATCAGCAAAAATGATTATGCCACCACCCTTTCCATTTCTCATTCTCTTTCAGAGGGGAAAGATAGTCTCCAGAATTTGATCAACGAGCAAGAAGCCTGGGAACAAAGTGTAAATAAAAAGAAAAATAAGAACCAAGCGAAAAATAAAAGCAGGAAACGAAAGAAAAAATAAACAAATACCTGGGTTAACGATCTATACAGGGGAATTGTTATGAAATATTTTTTTGTTTCAATGCTTCAAAAAATTTTCGACTTTTTTGAAGCATTTTTTGAGCTGATTAATTTTTTACCTTAAAGAGAAATTTCTTCCTTTTATTTTTAGTGGGAAAAAAGACCTTTCATCATTTAGGGAAACTGGATATAGTATTTTTTAAATATTTTATTGATAGTTTCTTATGGAAAAGGGTTAATTGTTGGACATAAAAAAAGATCAAAAAAAAGTCATTCCAAGCGATAACTTTCAATCTGATCAGATGCCAGATGAAACAACAGCCATGCCGACTCAACTGATTCGAGCGTTGGCTTTTAGCTTGGACACCATCCTGCTTGCCGATAGTAAAGCAAATATTGTTTATGTCAATGAAACTATGTTGAAAAACAGTGGTTACGTGAATAAGGATGTTATCGGCTCTCCTATGACATCCTTGTGGGTACACCCAAATGAATTCACCTGTCAAATCATGACGGGACTTATGAAAAAACAGCCATGGCAAGGTCAGCTCCAGCACAAATCAAAGAACGGTTCTGTTTTCTGGGAAGCGGTCACTATTAGTCCGGTTATGGATGACACAGGTATCGTGACTCACTTTATAAAAATTGGACAATTATTTAATCAGGTCCGTTCGGATCAGCAAGCCGGAGCAGTCAAAGAAAACTATCAGAAGATACTTGATCTTATGAGTGATGGGTATCTGGAGACAGACCTTAAGGGTAATGTTACTTTTTTAAATAAAAGTACGGCCCGTATTTATCAACGCTCTTCAGAAGAGTTGATCGGCCAGAATTATAGAGCTTACATGTCACCTACAGAGGCTGACAATATCAGTCAGCTTTTCAATAAAATCTACAAGACCGGTACATCAGGAGAAATTATTGATTATGAAATAATCGGTAAAGATGGTCAGCCGGTGTCATGTGAAACCATTACATCTTTGCTTTGCGATTATGAGGGAAACCCTGTGGGTTTTGGTGGCATTATTCGCGATGTAACTGAAAAGAAGGAGATAGTCAGGTTACTTGAGGAAAATGAGGAGAGCTACCGTCGGGTAATGGAACTTGCCCCGGATGCCATAACCATCACTCGTGTATCTGATGGAAAATATTTTGAAGTGAATGAAGCATTCTGTCAGCAAACCGGTTATCCTCGGCATGAAGTTATTGGGCGGACAGTGGATGAAATAAATATTTATGCTAATCTTGAAGATCGGGAGCACATCGTCAGTGCCTTGCGCACAGAAGGCCGTATATCAAGTTTGAGAATGACCTTTCGGCATCGTGACGGATCGCCCCTGCATGACATTGTTTCAGCGCGGATCATTTTATTTAAGGGAAATGAGTGCGTTTTGTTTGTAGGTACGTTGATCAATTCTTTGATTGAAGCGCAAACGGCTTTAGAGGAGAGTGAAAAACGGTATCGGATGATATTGGGAGCTGCACCAGACTCAATCAGTCTGACACGAATGTCCGATGGGCAATATATTGAAGCCAATGAGGTGTTTTACACTCGCACCGGTTACTCGCCTGAAGAAACCATTGGGCAAACCGCAATCGACCTTAAAATTTACGCGGATGAAGGGGATCGAAAACGATTTTTGACGGCATTGAGGAAAAAAAATCATGTAACTGGAATGGAAATATCAACGCGCTATAAAGACGGTACTATTTCAATTCAACTTTGGTCAGGACGTATTATTGAATATGATGGCCAAACGTGTGTGCTGGTAGTGGCTAAAGAGATTGATGATTTGAAAAGAGCCCAGCACCTGTTAGAGGAACGAGAAGAAAGTTACCGTACCATTATTCAAACAGCCCCCATTTCAATGGCCGTTATGCAACCTCCTGAAATGCGCTATGTAACTGTCAATAAAAAATTTTGCGATCAGACCGGGTATACTGAAGACGAAATTATTGGAAAGACCACTGTAGAACTGGGACTCTTTGAAGATCAAAGGTTTGTGGAAGAGATAATGGGCAAGCTTCGGCGAGATGGCAAAGTAGATGCCATGATTTCCATGTTTCGGACCAAGAGTGGTAGAATTATACAAAGCTTATCGCACATAACACCCATTAAACACATGGGGAAAAGATGCTTTCTTAGCAGCAATGTGGATGTGACATCCTTGAGACAAACGCAGTCCGCACTGCGTGAAAGTGAATCAAGGTTCCGGGCGATCTTTGAAACTGCTGCCGACGCCATTTTTGTCACAGAGCCGGAAAGTGGGAAGTTTTTGGATATCAACCAGGCAGCCAGCCAGCATCTTGGATTTGATGAAAAAGAGCTTCTGGGAATGACCATCAACAATGTCGTGCATCCTAAGCACCCTTATCAGAAATTAGAACTTGATACGCATGGAAATCAGCCCAAACAGTTATTTTTTGAATCACTTCATATTTGTAAAGATAGCTCCTTGATTCCAGTAGAAGTCAGCAGCACAGTTGTTGTTCGTTCAGGGCAGCCTGTGGTGCTGAGTATCGTTCGTGATGTCAGTGAGCGCAAGCGGACGGAAGCAGAGCTCGAACAACACAGGCATCACCTGGAGAAGAGGGTGAAAATCCGGACACAGGAACTGGAAGATGTCCAGAATGAATTGGTTAAAAAAGGAAAAATGTCAGTTTTAGGCCAGCTTACTGCAACAGTCAGCCATGAACTGCGCAATCCATTGGGAGTCATTAGATCATCAAACTTTTATTTGAAAAGGAAAATCAAGGAAAAGGATGAAAAAGTTGATAAACACATCAAACGAATAGAAGATCAGGTGGGGATATGTGATACGATTGTGGCTGATCTGCTTGAATATACCCGGGGCCGTCAGGTCTCTGTTACCAAACAGGATATTCAGCCATGGTTGACAGACGTGGTAGAACAGATGATTGAATCAGAGCAAATTGATATTCGGGTAGACATTGAAGAAAAACTCCCTGCAATATCTCATGACCAGGAAAAGATGCGCAGGGTGGTTATCAATCTTTTAGATAATGCAGTTCAGGCTGTGCGCGCAAGACAGGGTGTTGTTGGGGATGTGCCTTTCACACCTGATATTCTTTTGAAACTTGGGCAAAGACAAGGCAGTTTGTACCTCCAGGTGTCAGATAATGGAATGGGCATGGATGAAGAGACGAGCAGGCGAGCATTTGAACCATTATTTACCACACGTGCGCGTGGAACAGGGATTGGATTGGCCAATGTCAGCAAGATTATATCTGAACACGGTGGTAGTATCGAGTTGGAGACAAAGCCCCTGGTTGGTACAACATTGACGATTCTTTTGCCATATACGAAAATATCCTGACATTGCGACAAGATAAGTCGCTTTTAATATTGCTGGGCATTAACCCAACCTGTTGTATTATACTTATATCTTAAAGAGAAATTTCTTCTTTCAGTAGGCAGCAGGCAATTTGGTATTCAGGAATTTTGTTCTTATCGTAAGAGAGGTTTTTAGGCTGAATCATTTTATTCATCACGCAGCCTTCCGGAATCTTGAGGCTAAATAGATTTTTTTCATTGATTTTGGGGGTTGGAACCAGTTCGTTGTTGATGATTTTATATGAGTGCAGGGCAAAATCTTCACAAATGGGACACTGGTAAACCCGGCCATTGGGAAATACAAAATAATTGTCTGCCACATTTCCAGCGCATTGAAACGGTTCTGTTTTGTCCAGAAAAACCTTTGGATAGGTGACAATAACTCCCTGTTTGGCGATTTTGTTTGCAACGTTGGGAATCGTGGACAGCCAGATATTTTTTGTGACTTGATTTGCTTTTTGGTTTTTATTTTTTGGACGGGTGTTGTCACAAGTCGATGATTTTCCCCTCATACCAATGATTTGGATAAAAAACCGCTTGATTCCCAATGTTTTCAAAAGTTCTGGCATTTGATCTATCTCATGGATATTTTTATCTGATATGGTATAGATCATGGAGCAGGCAAAGTTTTTGTCCCGGGCCTTTTTAATTCCTTTCATGATGGCATCATAGCTCCCCTCCCCTCTGATGGCATCATTGGTTTTTTGTGTGGCGCCATCCAGGGAAAAAGACAAATAATCAATATCATCACAGCAAATTTTATCTAAAATATTGTGAAATAAATATCCGTTTGTATCAATGGTAATGGATTTGAATTTCATCTGGTTGGCTGTTTTGACAGCCAGGGCAAGATCTGGGTGGAGAGTGGGCTCTCCACCTAAAAAAATCACATTGGTTTGGCTGGCTTTCTTTGAAAAAAGAGCCAGCCAGTCTTTAATGGTGCCAATGTCCAGCGTAGATGTACCGTGCTGTTCTGGATTGATAT
>JAWSVH010000249.1:0-1901 GCA_033852015.1 Desulfobacula sp. | reverse complement strand
GAACTGAACCGCTACGCGGAAAAAAGCAACCCTGTGCATAAACAATCTGTTTAGCTGATACCTCAGATTGTATTTTTTTTACCCAATCGCACTCATTACACTTGTGCGCTTAGGGCTTCGCCCACACGCACGTTTTTCTGGTTTTGTATCCCACCCTAAATTTCATTTTCAATAGTATCACCTTTTGGGTCGATAAGAACTTGTAGCATCATTCTTATTCACCTAATCAAGGAGGTATGCCATGAGCACCACGATCAGAGCAAAATTCATTGAACACATGGAGTTTTCTGGTTTAGCAAAGCAGACGCAGCGAACCTACATAAATGGCGTCAAAGGATTGGCGAAATATCACAACAAATCCCCTGAGAAATTAACAGACGACCAGGTACGGTCGTATTTTCGACATCTTCTTTTGGAGCGTAAATTGGCACGGACATCATGTGGATCATACTTGTGCGGCATTACGTATTTCTTCAGACACCTCTGCAATCGTGAAGTTGATGATCGTTTTGGCTTGCCACCATTGCCTCGAAGCAAAAAATTGCCACAAATTCTTAGCATGGAAGAGGTTAGTCGATTGCTATCCTGTGCTGTGAATCTCAAACAACGGGTTTTACTCAAAACAATTTATAGTGCAGGGCTGCGAGTATCTGAAGCCATCCGCCTTAAACCCGAGCATATCGAAAGTGACCCATCAAGAATGATGCTTAGAATTGAGCAAGGCAAGGGACGCAAAGACCGCTATACAGTTTTATCCGAAAGGCTACTTTTCGAACTACGAGAGTACTGGCAGAAATATTCTCCAGGCCAGTGGCTCTTTCCCGGCCAGAAACCTAACTCACATATCACTGCTACTTCTGTGTCAAGAGCTCTTTACAGAGCAAAAAAAAAGCTCAGATTACCAAGCCGTGCAGCCTGCATACGCTTCGTCATTCATTTGCTACGCATCTTTTATATAACGGCTATGACCTCTACACCATCAGCCAACTTCTTGGTCACACCTCAATAGAAACAACCACGATTTATCTCCACATTGTTCCAGCCAGATTTGCCGATCTTAAAAGTCCTCTTGATTTCCTCGAACCGGAAAAGGAGGACAATAATGCAAAAAAATAAAACCCAGCCGGAATTAGCGGATATTTTTCGTAAATATGGGGATGATTATCGACATAACCACTTCTTGTCTAGTGAGCAGTCTAAAGCAATGTATCACATCGAAATCTGCCGTACTGCTCTACTTGGCGGACATAGTGAAGCCTGTGATCACTGTGGTTTTAAAAAGAATGCTTACAATTCATGCAGGGACAGGCACTGCCCGAAATGTCAGACACTTGTGAAGGAAAAGTGGCTGGATGCCAGGAAGTCTGAACTGCTGCCTTGCCCATATTTTCACAACGTGTTTACCCTGCCCCATGAACTGAACCCTCTCATTTTGAATAATCAGAAAGTTATGTTGGCAATGTTATTTGGTGCCGCCAAAGAAACTCTCCAGGTCTTCGCCAGCGATCCACAGTGGCGACTTGTTGGGCAGCTTGGCTTTATTTCGGTTTTGCACACTTGGAACCAGAAACTTATGGATCACTTCCATTTGCATTGTATCATCCCGGCAGGTGTTCTCTCTTTTGATAAAACAAAATGGGTTGCTGCCAGGAACAAGTATCTCTTCAAGGTTGAATCTTTAGCTAAAGAATTTAGAAAAAGATATTTGTACAAACTTGAAAAAGCATATGAGCAAGAAAAACTATCCTGTAATGGAAGAGCTTCTGATTTTGCCGACAAACAGGTCTTTGTTCAGATGGTCAACGCATTAAAAGACAAGCAATGGATCACCTACTCAAAACAACCTTTTGGTGGGCCGGAGCATGTGCTCGAATACCTCGGTCGCTATACACACCGAGTGG
>JAWSVH010000063.1:0-27304 GCA_033852015.1 Desulfobacula sp. | reverse complement strand
GCCGGTATTTACGGCATTTATGTTGCTTTCTACCTATAATATTCCATACTATATCACTTTCCCCGCTACATTGATTTTTGCTTTTTTTCTGGGATGTTTTTTGGAGTTCGTCATTTTGAGACGGGCCAAAGAACCAAATATCCTGGGGCTGATCATTATTACCATAGGTATGGAAATGGTGCTTTTAGGCTTTGTTTCGTGGAAATTTGGCGCAGACCAACGGGCCATGCCTTTTCCGATTTCCAGCTATGACAGCATTGTGATTGGAGAGATTTTTATCAGCTCGCTTGATCTGCTCACTCTTGTGGTGGCACTGGTTATTATGATGACCCTGTTTCTTTTCTTTCGCTTTTCAAAAATGGGGGTGGCCATGAAGGCAACGCAGATGAACGAAAATGCTGCAGCTCTTATGGGCATTAAAACCAAACGAATCCGCATGGTTGCCTGGGGGATTTCATCTATGGTCGGCTGTGTTGCAGGTCTGCTCATGGCACCGATACTGGTTGAACCTTATATGATGT
The DNA here is from genome assembly GCA_033852015.1 of Desulfobacula sp. Lineage (GTDB taxonomy): Bacteria > Desulfobacterota > Desulfobacteria > Desulfobacterales > Desulfobacteraceae > Desulfobacula. Next base: position 26,783 of record JAWSVH010000063.1, on the reverse strand, counting down.
GGGATCCAATGCTAAAAGGGTTTTCCGGCGCTGTGGTTGGTGGCATGACATCCTTGCCCGGGGCAGTTTTTGGTGCATATATTATAGGAATAGTGGAACACCTTTTTGGCGGTTATGTTTCTCTCGAGTTCAAGTCAGTTGTCGCTTTTGCGATCATTGTTGTCGTACTTTGCGTGAAGCCTAGCGGTCTTTTCGCCAGGCATTATGTCAAAAAAGTATAATTGGGTAGTGGGTATTTAGTCTTTCATTTTAGAGGGAGGAAGAACATGAAAAAGTATTTAGTGTATATTTTGACTGTTATGACTATTGTCGCATTTGGCACGGTCTTTAACGCTGCGGCTGAAGTTGGCGTTACCGATACGGAAATCCATATCGGCCAGTGGGGACCACAGACTGGGCCTGCCGCTCCATGGGGAGCAGTTGCCAGAGGAACGGATGCCTATTTTAAAATGATCAATGATGAAGGCGGGATCCATGGCCGAAAGCTCGTACACCATTATTTTGACGATGCTTACAACCCTGCTAAAACTATGGCAGGCGTTAAACAACTTCAAGAAGAGATTGGTATGTTTGCCTATGTTTCCGGTGTGGGAACTGCACCGGGCCTTGCCGTAAAAGACTACCTTATGGAAAGAAAGATCCCATGGATTGGTCCTTCTGCAGGCTCTCGACACTGGGTAGAACCCCCAAATAAATATCTGTTCAACACTTATCCGCTTTATTTAGGTGATGCGCAGGCTCTGTGCAAATATGCCGTTGAAACCATGGGTTTAAAACGTGTTGCCATTGCTTATCAGAATGATGATTACGGCAAACAGGGATTGGAAGGCGCACAAAAACAGTTGGCTAAAGCGGGTTTAAAGCTGGTTGCAGCACTACCGGTCAATGTGGCTGACGTGGATATGAAACCACATATTATGAAGCTTCGTAAGGCTAAGGCAGAAGCTGTTCTCCTGTTTGTGGGACCGGGACACGTTGCCCGCCTGCAGGGAACCGGTAAAGCGATGAAGTTCACTCCCCAGTGGATGACTTCAAGCACGTGCGGTGATGTTCCTTTGATGATGGCTATTACCAAAGGGGGATATATCGGGACGATTATCGCTTCTTTCGGAATTGCTGATCCTGATTCAATTGGTGTTGGTAACGTTGATGATATGAGTAATCCTACGATGCCGTTGCTGAAAAAATACTACGATAAAGCCTATAAAGTACATGCGGCCAAAGAAGAGAGGTGGGGATCCACTTTTGCTGCCGGTTTTGGTTATGTAGAGCCTCTGATTGAAGGATTGAAACGCGTTGGTCGTGATCTTACCCGGGAAAAACTTGTGGCGGAAATGGAAAAAATACAAAATTTTCAGGGAATCATGGGAAAAGTCAGTTATAAGCCGTTTAAAGAAGGTGACCCTAGTTGTCGTATTGGTCAAACAACCATCTTTGTTGGGCAGGCTGTTTCAGCCACTGGGTTCAAGGTGCTTACGACTTGGACAGATACAGAATATATCCCGATGAATAAATAGCCCATTTTAGCACGGGAGGCTGAGATGCAGATCATCCCAGCCTCCTTTTGATATTTAACATAAAATTGCGGGAAACTGTGTAAATGGCATTTTTCGAAGTCAAAGACATGTCTATTCTTTTTGGTGGGTTAAAAGCCCTGGATAGCATATCGTTTGAGGTAAAAAAAGGTGAAGTATACTCTATTATCGGCCCCAACGGGGCAGGTAAAACCACCCTTTTTAATTGTATCAACGGTATTTACAAAGCAAATTCCGGAAAAATTATGTTCAAGGATAAAAATATCCTGGGAAATCGACCGGACAAAGTGGCCCAGGCAGGTATTGCCAGGACCTTTCAAAATATAGAGCTCTTTGACAACCTCAGCACCATGGAAAATATAATGCTGGGGCGTCATCTCTACATGAAAACAGGGCTTTTCCATGGTGCCTTTTTGTGGGGTAGGAACTCTTTTGCCGGCAGAGAAGAGGCTGAACATCGCCAGAAAGTCGAAGAAATCATAGACTTTCTGGATCTTCAGGCCAGTCGAAACAAGCTTGTGGGTGGATTGCCCTACGGCATTCGAAAACAAGTTGAGTTGGGCCGGGCACTGGCGCTGGAACCTGAACTGCTTCTGCTGGATGAGCCTTGCGCCGGGATGAATTCCGAAGAAAAACAGGACATGATATTCTGGGTTAAGGATATTCAAGATGAACTCGGTATAACCATTATGCTCATCGAACATGACATGAATATGGTTATGGATATTTCAGACCGTATCCTGGCAATTAATTTCGGGCAGACCATCATAGAGGGAAACCCCGAAGACGTTCAGAAACATCCGGAAGTTTTAAAAGCATACTTGGGAGAAGATGACGGTGAGTGCACTGCTTGAGATAAAAAATATTGAGACTTATTATGATTTGATTTATGCCATTCGAGGCGCTTCCCTTACTGTTGAAGAAGGTAGCATCACCGCCATTTTAGGCAACAACGGCGCCGGGAAATCTACGATCTTAAAAACCATAATGGGTCTTATCGATAACCAGCCGGACAAGGGAACCATCGAGTTCATGGGTAAACGTATTGATGGAATGGATACCGATAAAATTGTCCGCATGGGGATTACGCTTGTGCCCGAAGGGCGCGAGGTGTTTGAGGAACTCACCATACGTGAAAATCTCCTTATGGGAGCATACACGCGTGACAACAAACAGGACATTGAGGATGATTTTCAACGGGTTTTCAGTTACTTTCCCATATTGGAAGAGCGGACAAATCAGTGGGCAGGCACGATGTCTGGTGGTGAACAGCAGATGCTGGCCATTGGCCGTGCCCTGATGAGTCGCCCAAAACTCTTGTTTTTAGATGAACCTTCTCTTGGGCTTTCGCCGCTTTTGGTCAAGGAAATCTTTGAGATTATCAGGACCATCAATGACGAAGGCGTTACCATCCTGCTTGTGGAGCAAAATGCTAGAATGGCTCTGGGTGTTTCCCAGACCGGTTTGATTCTTGAAAATGGGCGTTTTGTCATGAAAGGCAACTCCTGTGATTTGATGGAGGATAAGGATGTAAAAGAGTTTTATATGGGTGTGAAATCGGAAACATCTGCCAAAGGATTTCAACGCTGGAAGCGAAAAAAAGCATGGCGATAGCATGATTGTCTAAGACCAATACTATATGCATAGGGTAATATATGTCTGAAAAAAATGATTACACAGTACCGAGCAAGTTCAAGGCCGCCGTATCTCGTTGGGGTGACCGGGTGGCCATGCGTAAAAAAGAGCATGGCCTCTGGCAAGACATCTCATGGAACCAGTATGATGAGAATGTGTCCCGTGTTGGATATGCCTTGATGTCTTTAGGGCTTAAAAAAGGGGATTGTGCGGCCGTCATCGGTGATAATTGTCCAGAGTGGGTCTATGCCAATCTGGGTATTCAGTGCTGTGGTGCAGGAACCGCCGGCGTTTATGCCACGAATGCTTGGCAGCAGGTTGAGTATGTAGTTAATAACTCGGATGCTAAGTTTTTTTTCGTGGAAAATGAAGAACAGCTTGACAAGTGGTTTCAATTCCGTGACAGAGCCCCCTTACTTGAAAAAGTGATTGTCTGGGATACCGAAGGCCTGCATAAATTCAAAGATGACATGGTTATGACCTTTGATGAATTGCTTGAACTGGGAGCAAAAAAGCAGCAGGAAAACCCGGGAATGCTTGATGAACGTATTCAGGAAATCGATCCGGAAGATCTGGCAGTGCTCATCTATACATCTGGAACAACAGGACCACCCAAAGGCGCCATGCTTTCCCACAAAAATTGTGTCTGGACCGGAAAAGCAATCACATCCAACAATCCCATGTATGACGATGACAATATCATGTCATTTTTGCCGCTCTGCCATATTTTTGAACAGCTCTTTACCATACTTTCTCACTTCGATGTAGGTCATGTGGTTAATTTCATCGAGAGCATGGATACGGTCACAGAGAATATGGTCGAAATTTCTCCGACTGTGGGCCATGCTGTTCCACGTATCTGGGAAAAATACTATTCAATGATTATGATCCGTATGGCCGATGCCACATTGTTCAAGCGTCTTGTCTTTGGCCTTGCCCTAAAAATTGGCAAAAAACGGGCCAGCTTGAAGATGGCTTTTAAACCAGTATCGCCATTACTCGAATTGCAATACAAACTGGCTCATTTTATAGTTTTCAGAAAACTCAAAGAGAGGCTGGGCTTTGAACGCATGCGCGTGGCCTATTCTGGTGCTGCACCCATTGCACCTGAAATTTTACACTTTTTCCATTCCATTGGCCTTAGTCTGATGGAGGGATACGGCCAGACCGAGGGAACCGGAGTAACAACCACAGCTATCGCAGGAAAAGTGAAATTTGGTACTGTGGGCACTCCATTGGAAGGGGTAGAAATAAAAATTGCCGATGACGGTGAAATCCTGGTCAAATCTCCAGGTGTCTTCAAAGGCTATTTTAAAAATCCAAAATCAACTGCAGAAACACTTGTGGATGGTTGGCTGCTTTCAGGCGATGTGGGAACCATTGACGAGGATGGATACCTGAGTATCACTGACAGAAAAAAGGATATTATCGTGACTGCCGGAGGCAAGAACATTACACCTCAATTTATCGAAAATAAATTGAAGTCCAGCCTTTACGTTAATGATGCGGTTGTTATCGGTGATAAACGTAAATTTTTAAGCTGCCTTATTATCCTCGATGAGGACACGGTGGTCAAATTTGCCCAGAACAACAAAGTTCAGTTTTCAACTTACAAAGATTTAACGGCCCATGAAGAGATCATAGCCCTCATCGAAAGTGAGATTAAAATAGTCAATGAAACGCTGTCTCAAGTGGAGAAGGTTAAAAAATTCACGATCTTGCCTAAAAAACTCTACGAAGAGGACGGCGAGGTAACCCCGACAATGAAAGTCAAACGGACTTCAATAAATAAAGCATTTGGGGATCTGATCGAAGCCATGTACTAAATCAATTAAAAACCGGACTGTTTGCCGGTCATTTTTATAATGTCAATTTTGATTACAGCGGTTGCATTAACAGCCTTTTGGGAAAATTGAAAAGGACCGTCAGCATATTGATTCATGATAATCCCAAGGGCGTTTTTCTTCTCATCAAACGTCTCAAGAAAGACAGCGTTGCCATTGCCGATTACGCTTTGGTATTTTACACTCCAGTTACATACATCCTCTGATTTCACAATCTGAGTATTAACATCAAATTCAAAACATACAGCCTTATTTTTTTGAAGAATATCTATTTTTTTCCCCTTCAGGGAACCATGGATATAAATTGCATTATCCTGATAACCAAAAGACATGGGTACGATGTATGGAACGTTATTATCAGACAAGCCGATACGACAAACAATTGACTGACGAATAATGCCTTCAATTTCAGATATCTTCGTGATTTCTTTTTCTTTTCTTCTCATGGATTTCTATGCTCCTTAGACGTATCAACGATAATTATTAATATAAGTTATATTTTTTTTATTTTAAAAGCCAGAGCCCGGGCTATTTTCATCAAATATTCCAAAAAACTAAGGGTTTACACCTATTGCAATCCTCATTCGCTTTATATAGAGATAAGAATTGTTAGACAGCGATCGATTGTAATCGACAGAGCGGAGCTGTGCCGATCTAAATATTAAACTTTATGAGGCTTAATAATTGTGTTATCGCAAATGATAAAATTGGGTTCGATAAAGAGGTATGGTAACGAATAATAGAAAAAAGTAGGTTGTTTGAAGGATGAGGAAAACGGTTAAGCCTAATTGTATTCAAACGAAAACAATTGTTGACAAGCAGATGTCTGTCTGTATAATAGATTTTAATTTGTATGATTTATCTAACCCAATACAAGGATCTGGTCATGTCATCGAAAACCGTTCAAATCAGTGCCCGCATCTCAAATGAAGATGCTGAATTTTTAAGTAAACTGGTGGTAAATGGAGCAAAAACACCAAGTGACAAACTCCGGGCTATTATTACACAGACCCGGAAACGCAGTGTGGGAATTCAGGAATACACCGGGTGTTATAAAATGATTCAGGATCTGGTACTGCCAATGAATGAAACCATTCGAAAACATGAATTGGATCAGGCAGTCCATTCTGAACTCATTATACGATTTTTTGAGTGGCTTCCTGATTTGGTGGCCTATGCTGTTTCTTCTGTTCCCACAAAAGAAACAGAAGAAATTAAGGCAGAATTAGAAGCATATGAGCAGGGATTAGCAGATCGTGTTTTTCGTTTCTTTGAATCTGTTATGCAGATGGGTGTTGGAGATAAAAACCCCTGCTATAATCCTGAAATTATTTCACAAAAAATGGAACCGATTTTAAATCTGTCAACAATAATTAACTCTTTACAAAAATAGGGAGACAGTCATGAAAGAAAAACTTATTAACCGCGTAGGCCGGATTATAAGCGGAAGCGTTCATTCACTAATTGATACTATTGAAAATGCAGCGCCCGAAACTGTACTTTCCGAAGCCATCCGGGAAATTGAATCAGCAATAGATGAAGTTCGCACTGAACTTGGGAAAGTTGTTGCGAAAAAACATCTGGCCAGTTCAAAACTTATGGAAGAGAATAAAAAACATGAAGATTTAAGCGAAAAAATTGAGCTGGCTGTAAAAGAAAAACGAGATGATTTAGCCGAGGCTGCGATTTCAAGACAACTGGATATTGAGACACAGATTCCGATTCTTGAGATTACCATTGATGATTGTGATGATCAGGAAAAAGAGCTTGAAAACTATGTAAATGCTCTACAGGCTAAAAAACGTGAAATGAAAGAGGAATTGATTCAATTTAAGAATGCAGTTAAGGATGGCAACACTTCGTCCGGAAGAGACAGTGTGCCTGATGGCGCGGGCTCTGTGGAAAATCAGGTTGCAAAAGCTGAGTCAGCATTTGAACGGGTGATTGAAAATGCCACCGGCATCCCTGGTCAAAATGTAGTATCGGAAAGAAAAACTGCGGCTCAGCTGGCTGAACTCGAAGATATTGCCAGAAAAAATAAAATCCAGGAGCGATTGTCAAAAATCAAAAGGGATAGAAAATAGAAATGATTGAATTCATACTGCAGAGTCAGAATTTACCCTTTATGGTCTCATTAACCATAATGATTATGATTGCCTGTCTTGAGGGTGTAACAACCATGATTGGTATGGGGTTTTCGAGTATGGTAGAAACTTTCATGCCGGATTTTGACATAGATGTTGATGCAGATGTTGATTTGGATCATCCTGATATTACGGCAACCGGGATATTAACTGCAACCTTTGGCTGGCTCAGGATTGGCCAGGTACCGTTTTTGATAATATTGATTGCCTTTCTTACTATTTTTGGTCTTGGCGGTCTGTTTTTGCAATCTGTATGTATTAAGCTCACTGGCCATCTGTTGCCTGGCCTGATCGCTTCTGCCATCACGCTTCCTTTGTCGCTACCTCTGGTTCGGTTTATCACCGGGATTATTGCCAAAATTATGCCAAAAGATGAAACAGAGGCAGTTGACGAGAAAAGCTTTATCGGGCGAGTTGCGGTAATCACCCTGGGTAAGGCGACAAAGAACAGCCCGGCCCAGGCCAAACTAAAAGATAAATTTTCAACAACACATTACGTTATGGTTGAACCGGATATAGACGACGAAGAATTCGGCCAGGGTGATCAGGTTTTGATCGTTAAGCAGACAAGTGCAGGATACACAGCCATACATAATTCAGTATCGGCTTTACAAGATATAGATTGATTAAAAAAGGACAGTAACTAAATTCAAATTTGTATTGACGGTAAACTCGAACAGCAAAGGTTTAATCATGGTCGAGCTATCGTACAAAAAATTGGAGCTGTGCAACAAACGACAACTAACAGTTGTGAACATGAGGAGGAGTTAATTAAAAATGGAAAACATGATGAGTATACTTATCATTGCAGGTGTTATCCTTATCGCATTGATCGCAATGGTAATGGTTTTTGCCAAGTTGTACAAACGGGCAACCAAGGAAGTATCATTTGTCAGAACAGGCTTTGGTGGCCAAAAGGTTGTAATGAACGGTGGTGCACTGGTTTTGCCAGTTTTTCATGAAACAATTCCTGTTAACATGAATACACTTCGACTTGAAGTTCAGCGGAATAATGAGCAGGCCTTAATTACCAGAGATCGCATGAGGGTCGATGTTGCTGCAGAATTTTATGTTAGAGCTAAACCCACTGTAGACGCCATTGCAAGTGCGGCTCAAACATTGGGGCTTAAAACAATGAACCCTGAAGAATTAAAGACGCTTGTAGAAGGTAAGTTTGTAGATGCCCTGCGTGCAGTCGCAGCCGAAATGGCCATGGAAGAACTACATGAGCAGCGGGTTGATTTTGTTCAGAAAGTTCAGCAGGTAGTTACAGAAGATCTTCTCAAAAATGGTCTTGAGCTTGAAACCGTTTCATTAACCGGATTGGATCAGACAAGCAAGGCTCACTTTAACCCGGATAATGCCTTTGATGCGGAAGGTTTGACAAAACTGACTGAGAAGATTGAAGAACGACGCAAAAAGAGAAATGATATTGAGCAGGATACAGAAGTTGCAATCGCTACAAAGAATTTAGAAGCTGAGCAGAAGAAACTTGAAATCATCAAAGAAGAAGAATATGCAAAACTAAAACAGGAAAGAGAAATTGAGATTCGTCGTGCTGCTCAAATGTCTGAGATTGCAAAAGAACAAGCTGAAAATAAAAAAGAGGCTGAACAGGCCCAGATTGATTCCAAGAAAAATGTGGATATGTCGAGCATTATGGCAGAAAGGTCTGTTGAAGAAGAACGTATAGAAAAAGATAAATTGTTAAAAGAAAAACAGATCCAAAAAGAAAGGGCAATTGAAAATTCTGAGATTGAGAAAAAGAAGACAATTGAACTTGCAGAACAGGACTGTGCCATTGCCATTGCTGAAAAATCCAGGGAACAGTCTGAAGCCCAAGCGGATGCAGATAGAGCTCGGTCGATTGCTGTAAAAGAAGAAGAGGCAGTTATTACAGTCCGAGATACAGAGATTGCCGAACGTGCAAAAGCGGTTGAACTGGTTAAGGCCCGTGAAAATGCTGAAAAAGAAGCGATAAAAATAAAAATTGCTGCTGAAGTTGAGAAAACTTCTGCAATGGATAAAGCTGAGGCCGTTAAAACGATTGCCAATGCCGCTGCTGAAAAAGAACGAATTACAGCACAGGGTGAAGCCGATGCTGAAAAATTGAAAGCTGACGCGGCTGCAATACGATATGCAGTCGATGCAGAAGGACAAAAAGCAATTAACGAAGCGGATAATCTTCTTTCTGATCAACAGATCGCCATGCAGGTTAGATTGGCACTGATTAAACACTTGCCTGAGATTATCAAGGAAAGTGTAAAACCAATGGAAAATATTGACGGAATTAAAATTATCCAAGTGGATGGTTTAAATGGCGGCCACAATGTAACCGTAGATGGTGAACAGGCTGTCCAAAGTGCAGGATCTCTTTCGGACCAGCTTGTAAACAGTGCCCTGAAGTATCGGGGACAAGCTCCTTTAATTGATTCTCTAATGGCAGAGATTGGCATAAAAGCGGGAGATATCAACGGCCTTACCTCTGGACTAAAAGATGTGGGTTTAGACCCAAAAGAATAATTTAAAACTGTTTAATAATACGTACCTACAAAGGATCCCCCCTCTCTCTAAGGGGGGATCCAAATCCCTTCCAAAAAAGGTTAAGCTTGTTCTGAAGCAACTTTGTGCATATAACAATTTATATTCCAACAAAAAAATGAACCGAATTTCACCGGTTATTTGCTGTGATAATATTTTATAATTGCTCAAACTAATTTACAAAAAGATGAAATATTGATACGGAAGTCCTTTATGATTACCATTAAAACTTGGACATCTCAATTACTTTGAAACCATCACTTAGGAGTATTTATGGCTAAACACAATCTGCCAGATTCGTTTCCAGTTGATTCATTATCGAATTTTGATTTTGGAAGTGTTGATGCATTCAGGGATCAACTATTGTCTGATACTTTTTGTTTTACAAATGCAGCAAAAATTTCTCGCAATAGAAATAAAAGCTTCATAATTGGTCCACCAGGAAGTGGTAAATCAGCGCTTTTTAAAGCTTATAAATCAGGCTACATCCAGCCTAAATACAATCATGAAAATAGATACTTCGTTATCGGAATTAGTGATGAGTTGAGGTATATAGATATAGATCGCGTGATTGCTGAAAAATTTGGTTATACTAGCTACCCCGAAGAGGATAAATATGTTCTACTTTGGGATACATATTTTCTTTTTAAAATTATCACAAAATTAAAGGATGAGGGTACGTTTAGAGCTAAAAGAGAACTTATAGAATTGGCAAAAATTTTTGATAAGCTTCAGTTAAATAATCGTAGCACGTTTGAGTCCTTTCTAAAAAGAATAGGAGAGCTATCTGTTAATATAAAATGCAAATTAGGAGATATTTTAGTATCAAGCAAAACAACTACTGGAAATAAATTGGGGCTATTTAAGAAAAAAAGTCTTACGATAGATTTAATGTATCTAAAAGAAAAAATAAACACTTACCTTGTTAATGAAAATATTAATTTGCTAATTATGGTGGATAAACTTGATGATTTTGTCTTGAAAAAAGATTTTGAAATTCAAAAAAGATTAATCACAGCACTTATAAACTGTGAAAATAGGTATTCTGAAGACCCATCAATTTTTCTAAAAATATTTATTAGAGATGATCTGTTAGAAAGAATTGACCCCTACATAGAGCAAACAGATAAAATTGACGATAGGATTGTTAATCTGTCATGGACTCCTGTAGAGATCAGACGCTTTATGGCTAGACGATTAGCGCATAATTATGAAAAATTTCTTGATCTTGATCTCAAATCATTAATTGAAGACGAGCTTGAAGACGAGCTTGAAGACGAGCTTGAAACAGATTTATTGGAAGTAAAAGATATCCACTTTAAAGATAGAATATCTAAGATATTAATTTCATTAGTATTCCCAGACACCCTCGTTCATTTAACTGAGGTAAAAAAACAGCAAGATATTAAATTTTGTAAATTAATTGAAACACATTTTAAACTATCCAAAAATACTTTTAGCCCTAGAATAATGTTAAGATTTCTACAATTATCTTTTGAAAAAACCCTAGAATATTACTTAGACAATCCAGGAGAAAAAGAAAAAGTAGTTTTAAATACCTCTGGAGAGTATCCTTTAATCAAGCGACAATGCGCTTTTGATGCTTATAAGTCAATTACTAAAAAAACAGTTCAGTGGACCTTGAGCAAAGCACGAAAATTTTCTTATGACTGGGCTGAGATTTTGTCCAATTATTTTAATACTTTAAATAAATATGAACAATTTAAATTGGATGAATTCTGCAGGTCATTTGGATGCGATTTGGAGAAAGCGAGAATCATTATGGCATTTCTGGAAAATGTTGGTGCTATTCAATGCATAAGACCCAATAGATTAGACTGGTTAGAGAGTATTTATAGAACCCCTCTTTTTTATAGGGCTTACTCTTACCATAGTGAATGGGGCTTTGAATAATCTAAAAACACGGGTATGTGATAGGCAACTGAAACTTAGATTCAATTTTGAAGTGCGATAAAATTTACTTTTTATAAAGCACCTCCATGGGAGTTTTGTATCCAAGTCTTTTTCTTGGCCTTGAACTTGAACGCTCAAATTCCCGATAGATAGTGCTTCGCTGGCGTTGCTATGGGAGCGATTATAAAGGCTCCTGAACTTCAAAATCAGGCCAAATAAAATATAACAGAATGGTGAATAGTAGGGAAAACTTATATATTTTCTCGCCAAATTGGACAATCTTAGTTTGTAAAAATCGTAGCGTTCAAAAAACAAGAGGTTAGTGACATGGTAGATGATTTAGAGATAATTCGTAAGATGGAGAAACAAATCGGGCAAAAGCTGGAAAGGTCAACTGGGCTTGAGGCCTTTTTTAGCAAGGCTAGTGGGGCTTATGAACTGGGGGAAAATGGTAATGTAGAAAAACTAACACTTGCGAGTATGGGTTTGAAGGAAATGCCCAGTTCAATCTTTAAGTTGAGACATTTAGTCTCTTTGCACTTATATAATAACCAACTGGCTATATTGCCCAAAGAGGTAAGTCAGTTCAAGAAATTAGAACGGCTTAATCTTGGTAAAAATCAATTCGGTTGTTTTCCAGATGAGATATTGAAATGCACCAGCCTAACGCATCTATCTCTTCATACTAACAATATTACTAACCTACCCAGAGATATTATCCGACTTAAAAACCTCACCTTTCTCTCTTTTCATGATAACACTATCTCCAAATTACCCCAGGAGATTGGGCAATTAACCGGTCTTATAGAATGTCGCCTTTATAATAATAAATTAACTAGTTTACCCAAGGAGATTTGTTGGCTTGTAAACTTAACTAAGCTCTCTGTTTATGACAATCCACTAAAAAGTCCACCGCCGGAAATAGCTCGAAAAGGTATTCCGGCAATACGTGAATACTTTTATTCATTAGAGGGCAAAAAACAAACTCTCAATGAAGCAAAGATAATTCTTGTTGGTGATGGTGGCGCCGGCAAAACTTCGTTAGTCCGATGTATTTTGAAAAAGCAATTCCGCAAGAATGAATCACAAACCCACGGAATTGACATCAATAAGTGGGAAGTAAAGAATGGAGCGAAATCGATTAAAGTACGTCTGTGGGACTTCGGCGGCCAGGAAATCATGCATGCAACCCATCAGTTTTTTCTATCCAAGCGTAGTCTTTACATTCTAGTTCTTAATGCCAGAGAAGAAAAAAAGGCTGAGTACTGGCTTAAATACATCGAAAGCTTTGGAGGAGATTCATCTATTCTTGTTGTCATCAATAAGATAGATGAAAATCCATCTTTTGAAGAAAATCGTAAGTTTCTGACTGCTAAATACAAAGGTATTAAAGGGTTTCATAGAATATCGTGCGCATCAGGAGATGGTATCGATAAATTTAAGGAACATTTAATAGAAGAAGTTAAACAGGTGGAATTGCGACAATCACTCTGGGCAGAAAACTGGCTCAATATCAAGGATAAATTGGAAGACTTAACGGAACACTACATTAATTATAACGACTACCAAGAATTATGTGATTTGGAAAAAATTGAAACAGAACAAAGAACCACACTGATTGAATATCTGCATGATCTTGGGATTGTTCTTCATTTCAAAAATTTAGCTCATAAAAATGTACTTAACCCTAAGTGGGTCACAGAAGCGGTTTATAAGATTATCAACTCCAAGGAAACCGCAAGAAAATATGGCATTATATATAAAGATGAAATTAATAAAATCCTAAATAAGGAAGAATTCACTGACAATAAACTCGATTTGACCTTAAATGAAGTCGCATATACGCTTGATGAACGGAACTATATCGTAGATCTTATGAAAGAATTTGAACTATGTTATTCATTGAATAAGAATCGAATTCTTATTCCTGATCTGCTGGATGTCCAAGAACCTGATTTTGACTTTGACTATGAGAATTGTATTAGGTTTAAATTCGATTACGATTTTTTACCACATTCAATAATGCCAAGGTTCATTGTAAAAATGCACGAAGACACAGAAGGAAACCACCTTTGGCGAACGGGTATCATTTTAAAGAACAAAGCATTTCAAGCAAGGGCCATGGTCATCGCTGATGATCATGCTCGAGAAATCAACTTGTATGTCAATGGCAGACAGAAGCGGAATTATTTTGCTGCCATTTTATATGCATTTAGAGAGATTAATAACAGCTTTGAAAAACTTACTGTAAAAGAAATGGTACCTATATCTAATGATTCACAAGTAATTGTAAGCTACAATCACCTCCTTGTCCTGACTTCAGAGAAAATAGAAAATTTTGTTCCAGACGGTTCGGATAAACAATACAGCGTGCAAGAGCTATTGGGTGAAATCCAGATAATTAAGCCTGAAGAAAATGAAATAATGGAGATTCTTATTGAAATTAGGGACAAACTCAAATCCGTTGACCAGTCTTCTCTGATGAGGGTATTGGAAGTCAAACCGAATTTTTTTGGTGTGGGCCTTGATTTAGAACCATTGATTAAAAAGGTTTTCACAAAGATTACAAGCAAATAGTTGGCGACGGAAAGCAGCAATATCATACAAGATTATGTCATCCAATCAGGATATCCTCCTTGAAAAACCAGGTAGTAAAATCAATAAAAATCGCTAATGCAAGTGTTTAATCAACCTATTGAAAATCTATATTTCAATAGTTAATCAAAAAAGGAGATAGCATTATGAACAAAAAACATTTTTTTTGCGCTGTGACTCTCTGTTTTTTACTTTTTGCAGCTCAGACTGTTACTGCGAAGATGTGGTTAACCCCGGAAGTCGTTGATGATAGTGAATCCGCTGATTTTATTGGAAATATCAGTGCTTCAGTGTCTCGTTTTAACAATTTATATTTGACCTGGGAAAATGTAATTAATGAAGATGCTGCGCATAGCACTAATTTATTTGGAAAAGTCCGATTTCCTTCATTAAATTGGGCAGATACACAACAGCTCACACATCATATATTTGATGTTGGCAGAGGGGCTGGTTATCCCTATATGGATACAAATAGTGGCCAGTTTAGTGGAGACAATGTCTATCTGACTTACAGTTCTGCCAGAGAAGGATACATCCACCGGAATATGACTACAGGTGCTACCACCATAATTGATGTAGGAACTTCTGGTAACTTAGGCAATGGCGCTGTTTTTGTAGCTGAGGAGCCACTGGATTTTCATGTGCTTTATCTAAAATCTCCGGAACGCCAGTTGTCTTATAAAAAATACAATGAAATGCCAGCTGAATTAGGATGGACCGCTCCAACTTTGCTTTCTGATGCCGGGCGAATTATCTTGCGCTATGATATGGATGTAGATTCTGACCGGACTATTCATGTTGTGTGGTCTGAAAGCATAGTCGGGGATTTTAGTAGAACAACTCTCAATTATTTGAAACATACAGAAGCTGATGGTTGGGATACTGAGCCAACAGTTCTATCTACAGCCGCAACAATCACAGGTGTTAAAATAAGAGCAGATTATGAGGGTAATCTTCATGTGGTTTGGAGGGATATGGACGTATCTGATCATCCAACAGAAGATATCTTTTACAAAACATACCGGGCAGACAGATGGGGCCCTGATGTAAATCTTTCTAATGGTGATGAACATGTTCATAATCCAAGTTTGGTTATCACAACAGATAATAAAGTCCATGTTGCATGGATCGGCACTGGCTTAAGAATTGTTTATCGGCAATGGGATAGTAGTTGGCAGCCGCTTGAACATTTGACAGAAGGTGACTCTATGCATTCATTTATGACTTCAGATAGATCAAACAATTTATATATATTCTATTCAGCTGATAATCCATCTCCATCTGCGTCAAGGCAGCTCAATTTGATTCGTTATGCTGACCCTTCTATTTATACCCCAGAGGGCACAGATGTTCGAGTTGAGCTGGACGGACATTCAGTTTCCTTTGATGAAGTAACAGAATCTGGTGCAACAACAATCATTAGTCGCTCTGAAGGTTCTGAACTACCAGCCGATTATAGTTTGGCTTGTATTCCACCTCAATATTTTAATATTACATCCACGGCACGTTTTAGTGGTGCTATTGAAATATGCATTGCTTATGATGATAGTACCTGTTCTGAAGATGATCTTCAACTTCTGCATAATCTTGGTGATGAGTGGGAAGATATAACAACAAGTATTGATACAGAAAATAATATCATTTGCGGCCGGATGCCCTTCGGTAGTTTTTCTGAATTTGCTCTGACACGGCCGGCGGGTTCGGTTGCATGGTCGTCTTATGCAATTAGTGCGCTGGCAGCTGTTTTAGTTCTGGCATTTGTTGCACTGCTTGTCCTTGTTATTAAGAAAAAAGTTGATTGTTAGTGTTAGTCCTTTGGGATTGATCAACGTTGTTTGAATTAACGCTACTTTTAAACAAGCAAAGGAGAGAATAATCATGGTACGAAACAGGTGTGTATTTATCAGTGATATCCATATGGGAACAGCCCAAAGTATTGAAGGAGATCATCCTTATGGCTGGTTGAGAAAAGATCGGGCTGATCTATTGGCGAATTTTTTAAGCGATCTTATGACGGATGATTCCCTGTTGGAACTGGTTATAGGTGGGGATTTATTTGATGAGTGGGTGGAACCGTATACCACTGTGCCCCCGTCTTTCCAGGCGATTGCCGATGCCCCACAGAACAAAGCAATTATCAGTGCGCTTAAAAAACTGGCAGTCATGGAAGGCGTTACAGTCACCTATGTGCCTGGTAACCACGATATGTTAATGGAAAGTGATGAGCTACAAAAGATTATTCCGAAGATCAAACCCGTTATCACCGGACAGGGACGAGGAATATATCGCTCAGGCAGGACAGTTGTTGAACACGGTTCGTTATATACTCTTTTTAATGCACCCGATAGTTATGACAATCCTGGCTATATACTCCCCTTGGGGTTTTTTGTCGCCCGCAGCCAGGCGGAAGGGGCCACGACGGGTCACCCAGTGACAAAAGCTCAATACAAGGATGTTGTTATCAACGTGTTTAAAAAATTAGTCACAGGTGAAAGTTTTTCCAGTGCTGTATTTGAATCGGTTGTTAAAGAAATAGAATCTCCCACCGGCTCCATTTTAATGGATGGTCTGGGCCATTATCAGGGGAAGATTACCGTGGACCAAGTGTCTGAAATCTTCAAAAATCTTTATCATGAGTGGGACGACAAAATGCCCGGCAATGTTCCTGCCACTATTGCTGTCATTGGCGAGGCGGCTATACTTTACCCGGCAGCTTTGAAGGAATATGGTATTCCATTTTTTGAAAAGAAGCAAAGCGCCGATATCGTCGTCTTCGGTCATACCCATGAGTGGGAAATCAAGGGGATGGAGTTTTCTATGAGAACAGTCCCCTTGCTGATTGTAGAATTGGCCAAGGTAGTTGAAGAATTAATAAAAGGAGATATCAAAAAGGCCATGTCCATAATAGAGGATCTGGCTGATCCCGGCCCGAATAAAGCATCGGATTTCATTTATGTGAATACGGGCACCTGGATTGATGGCGACAGCGGTATTTCAGGCGAGCCTCCTCCACCAGCCACGTATGCCGTTATAGAAGAATCGGATAGTCAAACGACGGTGAAAGTCTACGAATATACGGGCAAAGGAAGCTATCTGAAAAATACCCCGCTGGGATCGAGGTATACTTCTTCGTAAATGGGGGTGTTTGGCAAATGGGTATTCGAGAAGCTGTTTTTCAACTACCTGATTTGTATATAATTATATTGACAATTGATTCGCCCATATATACGGTGAGATGCAAAGTAATTAATTATCGTACCCAGATATAAATTTGCCCGACAAATCAATATTTTCACTGACGATCCTCTTGGATTTCTCTTCGGTTTTAGGTGTCTGCCGTCATCTTGTGACGGATAAAGTACAGTATGAAAAAGCTGACGTAATGCTTTGTGCGTTTTTTTAAAAAGGAGATCTCATGAATAATCCAAATATGATGATTTTTCTGTCCTACGGTTTTGGTTTTATAACGGTCTGGTTTTTTTGTATCCGGTTCTTTAACGAACCCCTTTATTCTATTGTGGAAGTGAAGGGCGATGTGCCGGAGCAGGACCATCTTCTTGATCCAGTCTCCCCGAGGCTTATGACCAACCGCTATCGCTACCGGTTTTATCTTTTCCTGTTTATTGTGATTACAGAAGTTTTATATATCCTTTTGCCTGAGCTTCTGCCCCAGTTTCTGGGGCAAAAAGTCATGGAATTACATTTTTGACGCGCAGATATACATGGTATGGCAAAATCAATAATGGTCTCACCATTTGGAGGGCATCATGAATTTTCCAAAAAACAATAAAGAGCTGGATCAAATTTTTATCAACGGATCAGAGCCTTCTATAGAAGAGTTCGTAGATGAATATTGGGTGAAGATGTTGACTGGAATGATCCCAAATTTTAGATGGGCAGGGCACCGAAAGCGTTTTTTCATCCAAGATGGGAATAAAATCGGCGAAAATATCATATTGTCCAACAGCACGTTCGGGTACTTTAAAGTCGAACAGGGCCAATGTGACGATTTGAATAACTTGGGGGTCATCATCCTGAATTATGGTGAGAAAAAAAATTTTCTAACCCGCTCAGTCAGGGATAAAGTCAGGAAGATTGAAAGCGGGCAGTACCTTGGAAGATATTATAATGTTATCGATGGGACCTATCACTTTAAAGGCTACTTTTCTCTGGAAAGAAAATAGCATGATATTTATGGTTGATAGTCTTTAAATTAAAATCACATAAATAAAGGAGAATTATTATGGCTGGCAAAGCATTTCATTTTAATGGTATCCAAGCGGTTTTAACCGATATCGGTGTTGATTTTGAAAAAGCAAATATGATCGCATCAGCATCCCAGGCGGTGGACGATTTTACTGAAGATAAATTAATCGTTTTTGATGATGGTAAACTTTTTTATCCCATCGTCACTGCACATAAAACATTGGATCCCGACAATTTGGATAGTCGGGATGCATCAAATGTGTGGATGCCGTTTCATTTTTTCCCCCACAACAATGGCATTTGTAAGCCTGATACACCTAATGTCAAAAAGCTGATCAAATATGTTAAAGATAAAATTACAGACGGTGGTTGTTCTAAAATCGAAAAGAACCTTTATGTTGGTATTCTCTTGCACATACTTGTTGACACCTATACACACGAGGATTTCATGGGTCTTCACTGCAGGCATAATGATATTTCTGCGTTAGATGAAGACGGTGTCTTTGATCCTACCCTTCTTGCGAATGCATTGCCGCCAATAGGTCATGGCGAAGCATTGACCTATCCGGATGATATGTGGAAAAAATGGAGTTATAAAGACCATAAAGATGAAAAGCAAGGAAGAGACAATAAAGATGTCTTTTATAATATCATCCAGAAGGTTCCAGAATTTTTAAATCAATTAGGGATAGATAATAACGGGATGGGTGACGTAAAAGGGGAAAAATATAAACCTATATTTGCGATGAAAAAAAATCATGAAAAGGAGTTTGATAAGATAACACAAGCCAATGTTGCCGCCGACGCCGACATCTCCTATAAACATTGGAGAGAACTGGTTTTAAAGAGTGTGCAATCAAAAGATAATATTTATATAAAAAAAGATTCTGCTAATTTTGAATCTTCAGAATGGTTCCTTTTCCAGAAAACCGCCAAAGACATTAGAGGCTTTTTTAGAAATGAGATTTTCCCTAAACTGACCATTAAAACTAAAGTTTATTAATGTAAAAAACAGCAAGATGTTTATTTAAAGAAGCTGTTATAAAAATTATTAAAGAGGTCTGATATGTATCAAAAAATAGATGAAGTAAGAAATAAACTCAAAGCGTATTCTCCGGATAACCTAAAAAATAAACTTCCTCTGCTGGATACACTTTTAGAACTGAACTATGGGGCTACTGCCCAAGTTGATATTGAACGGGCGAAATATATGACCACTCATTTTAAACAAACTGAAGATCTTAATACACCCATGTCCATCAGAAGAGCCGAGGCCATCAGCAGTTATCTGTCCAACAGGGAAATTGCTTTCCATGATAACAATCTGCTGGCCGGAGCTACCACGGGTAAGGCTCTGGGGGCACCGTTGTATCCTGAGTTCTTTGGCTTGAGTATTTGGCCTGAACTGGGGACGATCAGCACAAGAGATGAAAATCCACAGATTCTTGATAAAAAAGATGCCGAAATTTTAAATTTTGAAGTATTTCCTTATTGGATGGAAAAATCAATATCCGAAGAAGTTCGAAAGGAAGATCCCCGCAGACAGGCACTGCTGGAAAAAATGATTATTTATACAACCTCCAAAGCAGCCACGATTTCACATACCACCCCTTGTTATGAACTTGTTCTTCAAAAAGGGATTCGTGGCATTATGGATGAGGCGTCACAAAAGCAAGCTGAACATACGGATGATGAAAAAAAATCTATTTTTTATCAATCGGTCAAGATTGCCATGCAGGGAATCCTTGATTATGCAGCCAACATTTCAAAGGAAGCTGCCCAAAGAGCGGAGACAGAAACCGACCCTGTGCGGAAAAAGAATTTCCAACAGATGGCCAACATTTGTAAACAGGTTCCTGCAAATCCAGCCAAAACGTATCATGAAGCGGTCAACGCCCTTTGGATCTGCCAAGTCTGTATATTTGCCGAGAACTCTAATATGGCGATCAATCCAGGGCGTATTGATCAAATATTATATCCGTATTTTATCCAGGATTATGAATCTGGAGATCTTTCTGTGGAAGAGGCCTTGAATATTTCAGGCTCTTTATGGCTCAAACTTGCCGACAATGTAAACCTTGTGCCACAGGCGGCAGAAAAGTTGTTTGGCGGAGCAGGTGCAGTGCCTGCCGTCACTCTTGGCGGTGTGGATAAAAACGGGAATGATGCAGTCAATGAACTGACCTATATTTTATTGAAAATCACAGAACTCTTACCAATTCAGGACCCCAATGTGAATGCCCGGTTTCACCCGGAAAAAAATACGCAGATCTATAGAAATGAAGTCAGCAGGGTGATTTTGACCAACAAAGCGATCCCAGCTTTTTTTAATGATATTCAAAATATAAAAACGCTTGTTAACCAGGGTGAATCTCTTGAACATGCCCGTGATTATGCTGTCATTGGCTGTGTTGAACTGGGCAGTGCAGGTAGAGATTACAGTGCAAGTTCTTCTATATTCATGATGATGTATACCATATTGTATATGGCACTTCACAATGGCCGGACAACCGTTACAGGGGATGATCCCCTTTGGAAAGCCGCTGGTAATCCAGATGAGTTTGATACTTTTGACGCTTTTTGGGAAGTCTATAAGGAACAAACAAAACTGATGGCCCAAAATGCGGTCTCATTGAACAATACCTATGGGAGAAAGCATCAAGAATTTCTTCCAACGCCGCTTTTGTCCGCTATTTTTGAAGGGCCGATGGAAAAAGGTCAAGATTTGATTGATGGCGGGGCCGTTTATAATTCTTCCGGCGTTACCCATATTGGTTTTGCTGACGTTTGTGATTCTCTTTGTGCCATAAAAGATGTTTGTTTTAACGAAAATAACACCGACATGAAAATGTCTCTTACTGAACTGGTAAAGGCCGTTGATAATAATTTTAAAGGATATGAGCTGCTCGAAGCATATCTTAAAAACAAGGCCCCCAAGTATGGAACTCCCCATCCTGTTGCCGCTGAAATATCCCAAAATTTGATTGATCTTGGATATGATGTCTTTAATGGTCAAAAAAATTATCGGGATGGTAATTATCGAGTGGCTTACTGGACAATGACAAATCATGCAGGATACGGAAGTGTGACAGGTGCCCTGCCCAGTGGGAGAAAAGCAAATGTGCCTTTCTCAAGCGGTATTACACCGGTGTCGCAGATTGACACCCAGTTGACAACATCCCTGAATTCTGTTGCAGCCTTAAATAGTGAACATACGCCGGGTGCTTATGCCTTGAACATGAAATATTCACCCGTGGAATGTACCCTTGAAAATGTGGATAGATTTGGAAGTATCGTTCAGGCGTATATGGATAGTGGCGGCCAACAGGTTCAGTTCAATATCCATGACTATGAAACACTGAAAGAAGCCAAGGCAGACCCTGATAGCCATCCACATCTTCTGGTTAGGGTGTCGGGATATTCAGCGTATTTCAAATCATTGAACAAAGCCATGCAGGATGAATTGATTACACGAAGTCAATATAACCTGTCTTCTGGTAAATTTGTCGCCTTATAATATGAAAGGAATATAAAATGGATTTTATCAAAACACATGGTGGTCTTCCCAAAGAGATGCTATTGGCAAAAATTAAAGACGAATTAAAAGATCTAAAAATAAAGATTGAAACTGCAGCAGCCGGAGAGACACTGGATAAGCTGCTCTATCTTTTACTCAATGCCATGAGCTTGTTGTTTGTAATAGATAAGAACTACCGGAAAAATATTAAGGACTTTACCGGTTCTTATGTGATTTGCAGTGCCGATAAAAAAATTGATGTCTCCGCCATATTTAAAAAGGTTGATCTCTTTTTTACTCAAAAAGATGGCATGGAGGTAAAAGATACCATTGTCGATAACGCAACCACCACAGTGACATTCAAGGATCCAAAGGCAATGGCCACTTTTCTTTTGTCCGGGAATACTGATGTTATCGCAGGGATGTTGAACAATCAGTTAAGTGTTTCCGGAAACCTGAATTATCTTTTTAAATTTGTATACCTGCTGTTGCTTATTCCTGAATTGCTGGGGATCAATGACTTTAAGGAATTATTAAGTCATCATTCATGAGTATTGAAGACGACAATGACCCATTAATATTTGATATTGCCAGATCCTCTTTTGTCGATGGGCCTGGTGTTCGAACAACTGTTTTTTTTAAAGGCTGCCCGCTTTCATGTCCCTGGTGCCATAATCCTGAATCCCAGGATTATACAGAAGAAATAATGCACTTTCCCGAAGAGTGTATCCATTGCGGGAATTGTGAAAAGGGAAAGGATTGTTTTACTCTTGCAAAGCGTATAGTCGGAGAAAGCTATTCTCCTGAACAATTGGCTGCCATAATTTTAGAGGATAAACCCTACTTTGAAGCTTCAGGCGGAGGGGTGACCTTTTCTGGAGGAGAAGCCTTAAGTTTTACAGGGTATCTGTCCCGTGTATTGCCAATATTAAAAAAACAAAATATTCATGTTGTCATTCAGACTTGCGGATATTTTGATTTCAATCAATTTGTCTCAGGTATTGAGCAATATATCGACATGATCTATTTTGATTTTAAAATCATGGATAATGATATCCATCATACGCTTCTGGGAAAATCAAACCACGTCATATTAGAAAATTTTGTTAACCTCCTTGAACACAACATAACTATCGTGCCGCGAATCCCTCTGATTCCCAATTTCATCGCAAATAGAAAGAACCTTGATGCAATTGCTCAATTTTTTAAAGAGCATAAAGTGAAAAACTGTGAGTTCCTCTATTACAATATAAATTCGCAAGAAAAATTAATTCGGCTCAAAAAAAAACCTGTGAAAGGATTGCCTGAAAAATCAGTTTCCATGGATGAAAATAACGCTTGGATAAATTATTTTAAACATAAGATGAAACAATAGGACCAAAGGTTTACGATCAAAATTTTGTCATTATTTGCGACAGGGAGAACAAGATATGGATGAGAATTTTCGTCTAACACGGCATACAAACTTGTGGGAAGAGCAGAACAAACAAGTCAAGCGTACCATCATAGCCAGTCTGATATTTTGTGTACTATTATTGATGAACGTTCTGAAGCCTTATTCTTCAGACCTTGATACAAAAAGAGATATAAGAACTGAAATAGCAAAATACAAAAAAGAAAATAGCAAAATTGAGACTTCCATTGTATTAATTGATGATTTTAAACAGATTTCAGATGCTGCCCAATTAACCATCAAAAGACAACCATGGATGGGAAAAAAGAATGACCTTGTTGAAACCTTGGCCCAGATCAACAACCGGGGAGAAGGGAACTGGACACGGTATCAAAAAGAGGCGGATGATACGGTCCGTGCCATTGGAGCGCAAGTTGATGAAATGGTCGTCATGCCTCTTAATGAATTCCTTCTAAACTATCCTCAAGTTGCCGAACTTATGCCTGAACTTTACACTGAGTTAAAAATATTCCCCACAACAATACAAAAATGGGTAGATCAGAATTTGGGTAAAAGATGGTATCGTACACTGGATAGTAAAATGGCCAGAGTTGAATCTCTTTCAAGAAGCTTAGAGGTTGAGCTTGATACAATTGACAATAAGATACATTTGGAAAAACCAAATCTGGTAAAAAAAAGAAATGAGCTAAGACAAGAAATTACCCGTCTGGAGAATGAAACAGACATCCAGGCTAAGGAAGAATTACTTGAAATATTGGAAGCCAGGATGGAAATGATTTTGCCTGAATGGGTCCGGGGTTTGATTTCTGTAAATCAGATGATTCAATATTACCCTCTCATCATCTTGAGTTTAGTGATGTATGTCATAGCGATTGCCTTTTCTTTGAACTCCCATTATCAGGCCATGTCCACCATGCGAAAAATCACGACAACAGATAGGGTTGACCCCATTTTCTCTTCGCTTTGGACGCTGACGTATAGAGGGCGCATGGGCACCATTTTAACAATTATATCCTACATAAGTTATGTGGGAATCATGTGGATATTATTTGAGATGGGGTCTGATATATTCGCCGAATGGCTGATTGAAAAAGATGGAGATTTTATAGGTAACGATGGCCTAATGATAATCCGATGGATAGGAAGATTTGTTTTAATAGCAGCGGTTTGCTTTGTTACGATAAGGCCATACTATCACAAAGGTAGTGTATTAACAGAGACTCAGAAATAAAACAGGGGGATATTATGCTAAAAAGCATCCATTTTATTTTAACGTATATGTGTAACTTCCAATGTGACCATTGCTTTTTGTATTGTCATCCTTTTTCCAAAGGTTCTTTTTCTGTCCAACAGATAAATGATGCGTTGAATGAATTTAAAAAAATAGAAACCATTACATCTGTGGGTTTTGAGGGAGGCGAAGCTTTTTTATTCTATCCGATCTTATGTGAAAGCGTGCGAATAGCAACTCAAAAAGGATTTGATACTTCTATTCAGACCAATTGTTATTGGGCCACCACAAAGGCGGATGCGATTCTATGGCTTAAACCACTCAAAACATCTGGCTTGGCTTCTTTAGACTTGAGCGATGATACGTTTCATCATAGGGATGAGGAAAACAATAATGTCAAGCATGCTACAGCAGCGGCTAAAGAATTAGGTATTGATGTGAAATCTATCTGCATTAAACCACCGGAAGTTGAAAAGAATAATGATCATAAAAAAGGAGATCCTATATATATCGGTGGCCCGAAATTAAGGGGCAGAGCAATAGAAAAGTTGGTTGAAGGATTGCCTACAAGATCCTGCAATGAGTTTACCCAATGCCCATATGAAGATTTTGAAAATCCGGGAAGGGTTCATGTGGATCCCTTTGGAAATGTCCACCTGTGCCAGGGAATTAGCATGGGCAATATGTGGGAAATTCCCTTTTCATCTTTGGTGAAAAATTATGATCCGGAAAATCACCCCATTGCCGGCCCGATATTAAAAGGAGGCCCTTTGCAGATGGCTAAAACATATAACATTCCACACAAGGAAGAATATGTTGATGCCTGCCACATGTGTTCAAAATTATGTCTGGAATTGATTGACCAGTTTCCTGAATATCTTACCCCTAGACAAGTGTATGGTTTGGAATAATTAAAGAACATGAAACCTTTTGCAATAAGTTGTATTTAAACTTTGCATACTGACAAAAACAATGGTAGGTGTTTTTTATTTAATATAAGGGATTATCCTGATTTGATATTTTTAAATTTTATCATGTTATCCAGTCAGATAACTTAATCTGAATGTTATCGAGAACAACACAACTACTTGTTATCTTACTCAAGCCAATCCTATTTAGATTTTGAAAAGGAGCTGAAATATGAATACAGTTGGAATCATCGGTGGAATCGGTCCTGAATCTACAATCGAATATTATCGTCTCATCATTTCATCCTATCTTGAACATGAAAGGGATGGGAACTATCCTCAAATAATTATCAACAGCATAAATATGAAAAAGATGCTTGATTTGATAGCAGAAAATAAACTTAATGAAGTGACGGATTATCTGGTGTCAGAAATCCAAAAAGTTGCTTCAGCTGGAGCCGACTTTGCCCTGTTAGCATCAAATACACCGCATATCGTTTTTAATCAAATTGAACAAAAATCACCGTTGCCATTAATTAGTATTGTTGAAGCGACTTGTGAAAAAGTTGTGAACAAAGGAATGCAACGGGTAGGGTTATTCGGGACGAAATTCACCATGCAGGGAGGATTTTATGATAAAATCTTTTCTGATCATGACATAGAGGTGATAACCCCGAATGAAAAGGATCAAGATTATATCCACAATAAATATATGGATGAATTGGTCAAAGGTATCATTATCGATGATACGAAAAATATGTTGCTTAAAATTGTTAATAAACTTTATGAAACCAGCAGTATTCAAGGTTTGATTTTGGGAGGTACAGAATTGCCACTTATACTGAAAGATACCGATGTAAACCAGATACCTTTCCTCGATACGACCAGAATACATGTTGAAAGCATTATGAAAAGATTTTTTTAGACATAAAATAAGTAAAATGATCCATGCGTTAAGGCTTTAGAAAACCCTTTTGATATACGTGCCCGATGATTTGCGAAACTATATTTGATAAGGAATGTATATGCCTCCTGAAGAAAAAGACAATTCCAGTCCGTTGTTTTTAACCATCGCCGTCATTGTTATTACCATATTGTCTAGCTTTTTGGTTGTAAGGCATTTTGATCTGAAAGCTAATTTTTCTAAATGGTTTTCTCCAAAGTCCTATGATTCTTATGATGAAGTTTATGAGGTAAAAAAATCACCTGAAAAACTTTTGATATCAAGAGAAAATCCTGAGTCTATAAGCCTCTTTGAAAAGACTGAGTTACGGAGATTGTTTGAGGACGAACAATTTG
>JAWSVH010000248.1:1708-2146 GCA_033852015.1 Desulfobacula sp. | reverse complement strand
CTACGGTGAAACCCGTAGCATTCTATTGTTGAGATAAATCTAAAATTGATTTCAGCTTTTCAGTTGCTGCAATTCTCTTTTTGGGTTCCATTTTTAATATATTTTCAACCTTCCACTTGATGGCTGGTAGATTTTCAAGTCCTGAAATTGAAAGCAAACTGAAATCAGGTATCCCCATTTTAACAGACAACAGAAATTTTCGTTCATTCCTTGAAAGTTTGGATAATATCAGAGATGGCAATTCTTTACGTATTTTTCCGAGCTCCTGATAGCTGACCTCTATTGATGACATCCCTTTAAACTCAGCTTCATACGCCTGTCTAAAATCTTGAAAATTTGGAGAAAGCAACTCTGACATAGGCCGATTGTGACTGGCAAGGTATACGACAAACGCTTGACTGATTTCTTCATTCAGGCCTACTGCCTCAGAAAGGAGCT